>JAPULM010000623.1 GCA_027294925.1 bacterium | reverse complement strand
ACATCATCTCAAGAGTTGGCATGCTAATTGCGCGAGGTGACGTCAGAAGTTATTTGGTAGAGAGTTGGAGCTCATCGTAAATGTCTTTTCGAAGTGGAATAAACGTGGATTCATCAACCTATCGTAGGCAAAATTTTGTAGCGATTCCCACCACCGAAGAGCTCCTCAGGTCGTTCAAGAGGGGGCGGCATGAGGCCAGGTTGGAGGCGGAGGTTCGACTTGAGGTGGCACTGCAAGCATTGCAGGATGGTCACTCTTTTGTCGATATTATGCAAACGGCAGTGTGGCAATTAGAGAAAGGGGTGATTGAGCAGGTTCTGCATTCTACTCAGGGTAATAAAGCCGAAACTGCAAGAATCCTAAAAGTGGATTACAAGACACTATACCGTAAGATACACAGGTATTTTGAAGCGGGCTGAGGCCAAGCTTGGGCGCCAGTCAGCCTTGCGGTTTGCCGTCCGGCGTAGGTGGTAACGGCGCACTCGACGTTGTTAAGGTGACGCTGTCAGGAGTTGATCGACACGCGCCACACAGTCAGAAAGGTCATACATGCGGTAGCGTGCCGCAAGGTTGCGTACGGGGTCGCCACTGAAGAACCGTTCGTAGAGTTCCTGGCGCGAGCCGATAGGCTGGCCGACGAGATCCCAGGCAAGACGAAAGAGCTGGATGCGCTGCCGTGCATCGCCCTGGGCGCCTTGATAGTAACGCCTGATCGTGTCGCCAAGCGGGCCGTCGAGAGCTGCTTGACTCGGTGTCATCATGAAGCCGCCGCCGCCCAATTGTTGTAAGATTTCGATCATACGCGGATACCATTTGGGAAACAGGTTGCGTGAACAGTGTAAGGGGTCCATTGAGGGATATAGAATATCGCCTATGCCGGGTTGAGCTTGTGCTTCAGAGGCGAATACACAGGCTTTGATGGTTTCTAAATAGGTGATTAACTCCCCCATCTTTTCCTGTATATGTAGGTAACCGCCAATGCCGATGGTTTCAATAATACGCTGCGCGACCCCAACGATAAATTCGCTCTTGGCGATATTTTTTACGGCAATCTGGTGTCCGGTGTGCGCCATGGTGCCGATGGTTGACATGAGCGTATTGTAGAGTTTGGCGTTAGCATTGACGAAGACACGCTCCCAAGGCACCAGGACGTCGTCGAAAATTACCACACAATCCATCTCTTCAAAGCGCCCAGCGAGCGGGTGATCAAAGATTGACGCGCCAGAGTCAAAGCTATCACGGCACACGAAACGCAAACCCGGTGTGGCAATCGGGATGGCGAAGACCAGAGCGTAATCATCTTCATCAGGTTGCACTGGGGTGTAGGGGTAAACGGCTAGCTCATCGCTATAGGGCGCTAAAGTTGCCAACATGCGTGCGCCTCGGACAATGATTCCCTCAGCATTTTCACCGACTTTACGCATTGCCAAATCGGGCTCAGCCTGCTGCGAAGCAGGTTTAGAGCGGTCGATTTGAGGATTGATCAGGGTATGGGTGAGGCATAGATCATTTTCTCGTACATGCTCGTAATAGCGGACTATATGGTCTGCATATTGCTTACCACCTTGGGCAAAAAGTCATGCCGCATGGCAAAGACCATCATGGTGACGTTGAGGAAATCCGGTGTGCGTCCCATCATGCCGCAGGTGGCGTCAGCCCATATCTTCATCATGCGCCGCCGGTCGGCCAGATCGTCAATACTTTTGGGAGGCTGAAAGGAACGGCCGACCGGGTCACTCGTAGTGGGAGATGGGTAGGTCATGATGTCATGTAAATCCGGAGCCTGTTGTAGATCATAGAGGGCGGCAATGGTCTCAGCGCCACGACGCAAGGTCGGATGGGTGGTCACGTCCGTTACGCGGACATCATCTAGCCATATTTCTCTATCGTCTTGTAAGCCTTTCAAATAGTCCGTTCCGTTGCGTGCCGGCATCGTATACTCCTATTGTTCATAGCGCCTCAGCGAGAGGAATGCCCCCTCGCGATTGCGTGGTTCTATTGCCAGCTAGTAGGAAAAATCACTATATTACAGTCTGTATGTACCATGTTGAAGCAAATGAATCAAAGTCTGAATAGCGTATAAGTGACGTAAACATAGCCGCCTAGCGATGATAACTTGCACGATATATAGGGATTAAGAAGCCGCCTTAAGGCTATTTCTCGAAGGCCTAAAACATTGATGACACTTGCAGGAGCTGCATGCTTGGCAGGAAAAGGATATCAGGTATATACTTCGCTATATTCCCTCACGGCTTGGCGAATTGCCGCAGGATAAAGACCTGGTGTTTCAATGTTGGCACGGGGTGACCCATTTGAACGTGGCGGCCTTTGTAATGCAAAAACGGATGGCCGGCTGGATTGGTGGAATCTCCAGAGCCCATTTAACAGGGGCGTTTTATACAGCAGAAAGGCGTATCTATGGTAGAGGAGCATACCAACCGCTTGATCAAGGAGACCAGTCCGTATTTGTTGCAGCATGCTCACAATCCGGTTGACTGGCATCCTTGGGGCTCCGAAGCGCTTGACGCGGCGCGGCGAGAGGATAAACCTATTTTATTGTCTATTGGCTATTCCGCCTGCCATTGGTGTCATGTCATGGAGCATGAATCGTTTGAGAATGAAGGGATTGCGGCGTTGATGAATGAACGATTCGTGAGCATCAAAGTGGATCGTGAAGAGCGTCCAGACCTCGATTATATTTATCAAAACGTGGTGCAAATGTTGACCGGCCAGGGCGGCTGGCCGCTGACGATGTTTCTTACACCAGACCAGGAGCCGTTTTACGGTGGGACCTATTTCCCGCCCGATGACCGTTATGGTCGGCCTGGCTTTTCTCGTGTGTTGCAGTCCGTTGCCGATACGTATCACAATCGTCGTGACGATGTGACACGCAGTGTGGAACAGATTCGGGAGAAGTTGACCCAGCTGTTTACATTGGAGGACAGTGCGGGAGACTTGCAAGACGATCTCTTGGCCGATGCTGCCCGTAGCATGCTCAGTCAAATTGATATGGTGCATGGCGGGTTTGGCTCGCAGCCTAAGTTCCCTAATCCGACCAATCTAAAATTTCTGCTTCGGTTTTGGAAGTCGAGCGGTAATGCCAATATACTCAACGCGGTTACTTTGACGATGGAGAAAATGGCCTGCGGAGGGATGTATGATCAACTTGGCGGCGGCTTCCATCGTTATTCCGTCGACAGTCATTGGTTGGTTCCGCATTTTGAAAAAATGTTGTATGACAATGCGCAACTCCTGCCGTTGTATTTGGACCTGTATCAGATTACCGGCGAAGACCTGTATGAACGGATAGCACGCGAGACGCTATCTTACATCAGGCGTGAGATGCTACATCCGGATGGCGGTTTCTACGCCACACAGGATGCGGATAGCGAAGGCGAAGAAGGCAGGTTTTTTGTTTGGAAGAAAGCTGAAGTTGACGATTTGCTTGGCGAGGACGCACGTTTATTTTGTCGTTACTACGATGTGACGGACAGCGCTAATTGGGAGCACGGCAACAATATTCTTCATCTCACAGTGTCAATACAGCAGCTTGCCAAGTTGTTTAATCAGGAGGTCGAGGCGATCCGTCAGCGTATTGAAACAGGGCGGGACAAATTGTTTGCAGTCCGTGAACGGCGTATTAAACCCTTTCGCGATGAGAAGATTTTAACCGCTTGGAATGGTTTAATGGTTTCAGCCATGATGCAGGCCTATAACGTATTGGGCGACCAAGAAGCCTTACACGCTGGCTGTGCCACGCTATCATTCTTGCAGAATCATATGCTGCGTGACGGTTCCCTGTTACGGTCATACAAAGATGGAGAGGCGAAGCTCGACGGCTATCTTGATGATTACGCCTTTTTAGCCGCCGCTTATTTGGATGCGTTTGAAACGACATTTAACCACACGTATTTTGATTTTGCTGTGAGCCTCACCGGCACGATGCTAGAGAATTTCTGGGACGATGAGCATGGGGGGTTCTTTTTTACTGGAAGGCACCACGAGAAACTTATTAGTCGGACCAAGTCAGCTTTTGATCAGGCGATACCATCCGGTACATCTGTCGCGACCCAGATCCTGTTGCGCCTGTATCATTACACTGGCCGTGAGGATTATTTACAGCGTGCGGAGCAAGTGTTACGACTCTTTAGACGGCAGATGGAACAGCAGCCGTTCGGTCTGGGCAGTTTACTTACCGCTCTGAATTTTTATTTGCATAAGCCGCAGGAAATCGTCCTCATTGGTAATACGAACGCACCGGATACGCAGGCGATGCTAAGCACAATTCATCAGTCGTACATCCCACACAAAACGCTGCTGCAAATTGATTCTCAGCATCTAGCTGAAACCCTGGACGCTTTACCACGATTGCGCGATGTCTTCGCTGGTAAGACACAAATCGGTGACAAGGCCACCGTGTATGTGTGTCATGATTTTACCTGTTCGTTACCGGTAACTGAGCCGGAAACGCTTAGAGAGCTATTGGCCGGTGCTTGATAAGTGGGCGCAGCCACTTTCCCTGGCTTGAGCATAACGTCTATAGGGCTGGCTCAAAGATGACTAAGCAGTGTGAGACGCGCGTACGCGTTAAGTTGCCAGGTTAAGTACCTTGAGCGTCTTTTAGTTGTTGCTGTAGGCACGCAACCGTTGCTTCGAGTTCGCGTAGACGGGCGGCGTCGGCATCGGCGTTCGTTTGGAGATGAGCTTTTTCGATGGCTTGTCGGATAGCTTTACCCAATAGTCCGGAATTAACCTGGTCTTTGCGGAAATAATCCAAGGCGCCAGCTTGTAAGGCTGCAACGGGTAGGCGTTCTTGATCAAAAGCGGTTAACATAATCACCGGAGTGGTCATCCCACGTTTTTGTTTCTCTTGCAAGAATGCAAGCCCATCCATATCCGGTAGATAATAATCTAGTAAGACCAGATCGTAGGCCTGGGCGCTTAATTCTTCTAAGCCGGTTTGGGCTGATTCCAGGTGCGTTACGGTGAAGCTAGCGTCCTCTGCTTGCTGTAGAATTCGCTCAAGTAATAAGGTATCGCGCTTAGAGTCATCAATGACCAAGAGACGATATGATGGCACGTTCATAACTTGTGCCCTACTGTATAGTAAAGAGGTTGTGTTGACGTCAATTAAGTCTCCGGAGGCAGTTCGACAAGCTCCAGCCAGAATTTCCCGAGATGTTCCACAATTTCTGTAAAGCGAGCAAACTCCACTGGTTTGAGGAGATATGCATTGGCGCCAGCTTCGTAGGCCATACGGATATCGACAGGCCGTTCGGAGGTTGTTAAGACGATTATCGGTATTTGCCGGAAACGTTGGTCTTGCTTTAGAGAATCTAACAGTTCGTGTCCGTTCATGCGAGGTAAATTGAGATCGAGCAAGATGAGATCCGGACGGGGAGATGCCTGCGGTTCTTTATACTGTCCTTCTCGCTGCAGGTAAGCCAGTGCCTCATCACCATCCCGTACGACGCATAGGTCATGGGACATATCGGTTTGCGCAAAGGCCCGTTGGGTGAGACGCACATCCCGAGGGTTGTCCTCGACGAGAAGTATGGTTAATCGGCGCACGGCTTATCCTCCGTCTTGGCAACGGTAAACCAGAAGGTTGAGCCTTCTCCTGGTGCTGATTCTACACCAATTTGACCCCCGTGAGACTCCACGATTTTTTTTACGATTGTAAGGCCTGCACCGGTGCCTGGATATTCTTCTCTGGTGTGGAGGCGCTTGAAAATTTCAAAAATACGGCCAAAATGTTTGGAGGCAATACCAATGCCGTTATCTTTGACATAGAAACGATAATACCGTGTTTGGTCCTCGCAGCCAATCGTAATCTTAGGCGGTGCACCGGCGGCAAATTTCAAGGCATTGCTCAAGAGATTACTGAAGATTTGCGTCAGGCGTACCTCAGGGTAATACACCGTTGGCAGAGATGCAGGCAGATCAATGGTGGCGTCCGTGTCGATGATTTCTAGCTGCATACTGTGCATGACCTGATCCAAAACTTTCTGTACATCAACTGCGATAGGCTCCGTATGCAGGCGTCCGATGCGGGAGTATTCAAGCAGGCCATCTAACAGCTTTTTCATATGCAAGGCATCTACAATGATTTCGTCACAGAGCTGACGGCCCATGTCATCTAACGCATCGCCGTAATCTTCCAGAAGCCAGCGTGCATAACCCTCAAAGGTACGTAAAGGAGCCTGAAGATCATGGCTCGCCGAGTAGGCAAAATCTTCCATCTCTTGCCGCAGGCGGGCGCGTTCCGTAACATCGCGCAGAACCCCCAACAGGTAAGTTTCGCCATCGTAATCAATCAGTCGATACTCCGACTGAATAATAATGGTTTTGCCGCGGCGCGTGCGTAACTCGCGTCGATCGTCTTCCAGATAGCCCTGCTGGACAAGGCGTTGCAAAAGGGTTTGACGTTCTTCAGGATGGATATAAAAATCGGTAGCGTTGCGCCCAATCAATTCCCCTGGCGTGTCGAATTCCATAATTTCCGCCGCCCGGGAGTTGGCCTGGAGTATAACGCCATCAAAGTTGGTCATGACGACACCATCAGGCGATAGGTCAAATAGACTATGGTAGAACGCTTCTGAACGAGCTAAATCGGACTGAGTCGTTGGGGGATTGTCCGAGGTGTTTGGCGCTAAGACGGTTGTATCGCGTAGCGTCTGCAGATTAGTTTGGGCGTGTTCTAGGGCATTTTGCTGTTTCTGGAGACGATCATATAAGTTCAAAGCGCGTTGTGCCATACTATGCATCAAGGGCAGCGCGGCCTCGTGCGGGTCGGCGGGGGCCGTAGAGCGTCCAACTTCTTCTGCCGGAGCCGGTGTACTCAAAGCAGGCTCGAAATCGAGTCGTAAGCTTTCTGTTGCTGATTGGAGACGTTGCGCTAGCAAGTCACCACAGGTGCTTTGTACAAGGGATTGAATTTCTTGTAGCAAACGTTCGCATCCTGCTTGGCTACGGGACGGTGTTTCGTCGACGATTGCAGCACTTAGACTGGCTGCATCCAATCCTTGCGTTTGCCAGATGAGTCGGGTCAAAAAAGGGTAGGCATTTTGTAAAGATCTGGTGCCGAGAGCTATCAAGTCGAGCGTCGTCTGAGCGCTTAAGAAGGGTTCAAGGTTTTGCCATGCACAAGCATAAAGCTTGGTGTAAAATTGGTCGATCGCCGCCTGCTTATTTGAATGATTCTCGGCCATTATTTACCCCCGCATACCTTAGTTGATTCAGCTTGCAACGGCATCCCTAGTGGCGCCGTTTCAAGGTCAACCAGCCGATACCATTTTCACCTGCTCCTATTTCATGCATAACTGTATTGCTTTTGGTGCTTCTATCAGGCTCTTTTGGTCGTCTATCATATACTAGATATGTGCAGAAGGCAAGATAGAGGCATCATATCTTTTCTCTGACGTCTCTGTGGCTTAGGCTGCAATGAGGCGGAAAGAAGGCGGTAAAACAAATCCGCTATAATGGGAGCGTACAGCCTGATAAACCGTTAATAAGGGGGAGCTATCTAGATGGAAAACGTGCGCTATGTAATCGTCGGTGGCGGGTTGGCAGGGGTTGCGGCAGCCGATGCAATCCGCCGTCGTGACAAAGATGGCCGTGTGGTGTTGGTGTGTGCTGAGGCCCACGCTCCGTACGATCGTGTACCGCTGTCAAAAGATTATTTACTGCAGACTATTGACCGCGATCAAGTATTTCTGAGACGCCCGAGATTTTACGAGCGAAATAAAATTGAGCTGTGGTTGCAGCAGATAGCAACCGAACTCGATGTGGAAAACCGCATATTGACTCTGAGCTGTGGACAGCAGATAGAATTCGAAAAACTCTTGTTGGCCACCGGTGGTCGTCCCCGTACCTTGCAACTACCAGGTGCGGAGTTGCAAGGTCTTTATTATTTACGCAATCTTGAGGATACAGAAGCTATTCAGCAAGCGGCTCAGCGGGCTCAGCGTGCCGTTGTAATTGGGGGAGGGTTTATCGGCTGTGAGCTTGTAACTGCGTTTGTTAAGTTAGGCCTAGAGACAACAGTAGTTGAAGTGACATCGGCTGTCTTGAGTTTGGTGGTTGATCCTGAGACCAGTCAGTTCGTTGGGTCTTATCTAGAACAGCAAGGTATTAGGGTGTTGGCGAATACGGCTGCGACGGGGTTTGTTGGTGAACAGGGGCGGGTCAGCTCTGTCACAACCAGCACCGGTGATGAGCTAGCAGCTGATATTGTGGTGATTGGGGTTGGTATCATTCCAAATACCGAATTGGCTGCGGCGGCAGGTTTGCCGGTCGAAAACGGCGTTGTCGTGAATGAATATTTGGAAGCTGCAAATGATATCTATGCGGCTGGAGATATGGCGCGATCCTATAACCCGGTACTGGGTCGCCATCATCGTGTCGAGCATTACGATGTGGCTTTGCAACACGGACGTGTGGCTGGGGCAAATATGACCGGGCAGCGCCAGGTTTATGATGCATTGCCGTATTTTTTTTCGACAATGGGGGCGATCAATCTGAATGTGGTGGGTGACATGAGTCGTCGTGAACAATGTATTCGACGCGGGGAACTGGGTTTAGAGCCGGGTTTTGTGCAGTTTTATTTTGCTGATGGGCTTTTGCAAGCCGTGCTTTCGGTGAATCGTAACGGAGCGCTGCTACAAGCAGCCCGCGAACGAATCTTAACCCGTCGCTCTGTACAAAGCCCAGAGGCCTTTGCAGATGAATCCAATGATGTCGCGTTGCTCTAGGCGACAGGTGATCACGGCCCCGGGTAATGGTAAGTTATGGTACTCAAATTTAAGAAAAGGAATCCAGTCGACGATAAAGAGCATTATGAGATCATCAACACGACCATCAGATGCAACAACGGACAATCTACGTGTACAGATCCGGACCCAGGTGCGATACTGTGAAGATATCCCTGCTGTGCCTAGCTCTGTTAAAACCATTTTAGTTTTGCTGGATGATATTAACAGCTCGCTTGATGATCTTGAGAAGGCTATCGTGAGCGATCCCTCCTGCGTTGCCCGACTCATTCAGGTGGCCAATTCCACTTTCTATGGTTCTGCTCAACTGGTCATGTCGGTTCGCAGAGCGATGTTACTTTTAGGCTTTGATGCTCTCCAAGCTTTGTTTGCTAATATGCCAGTATATGAGTGCTTTGTTCAAAAAAACACAGCAGAAATACAAATGATCAACAGTCTGCGCCTGCACAGTCTGGCTGTCGCGAGGTTGTCACAACGTATCGCAGCGGATGTCCGTGCGATAGAACCTGAGGTTGCATTCTGTGCCGGCTTTCTGCACGATATTGGTCAAGTGGTCTTGCTACATCTCTTTCCGGAAGACTACTATCAATTGCTTTCCGGGGGTGAGAATGATCCTGAATTCGATTTACTTAAGGCTGAGACCGAAATCTTTGCAGTGACCCATGCCGAAGTCGGGCGTTGGTTTGCCGAAGCCTGGTATTTGCCTGTCCCGATCTGCCAAACCATCGCCATGCATCATCATCTCCGTGCCGAGAATCGCTTGGTGATGATCGTGAAGCTAGCCGACTTTATCGTTGACAAAGAGCGTATTGGATTAGTAGAGGGACATACGCGAGGCTCAAGCACAGGCCCTCTCCTGAGAGGCCTCAATCTCTCAGCGGAGCATCTTAAGCGATACGGACGTTATATACAGTCAGAGGTTAATGCGTTGCAACGTTCGGCTAACCATGCTGCCTGACTATCAGATTTGGACGATATCAACGCGGCTGTCTGAAAGAAATTTTTGTCTGTATTGCAAAATCCTTGCGTCGGCTAACCATTCCAACTACTATAATAGCCACCATAGCGACTCTGGACAGGAGCACTGATTGTAGAAGCGTTCTGCGTTGAAACGCCTGCCTGGAATCCTTTGCTGAGGGGAAGCTCATGAAGGAATTAATTGAGCAGATAGCCAAGGCCATTGTTGAAAAACCAGAGGACGTGCAGGTTAGAGGCATAGAGGGGGAGAATGCGGTAGTCATTGAGCTTCGAGTCGCAAAAGAGGATATTGGCAAGGTTATCGGAAAAAAAGGCAAGACGATCACTGCCATGCGTACGATTCTAAATGCCACGCGAGCCCAGAAGAGCAAACGGCAAGTTTTGGAAGTGGTCGAATGAGTTTATCTGAGCGAGTACCGCCGGGCAGAAATCCTTGAGCGTTGCAAGCGTCGGATTACTTTTGCAAACAATGGGCCCGACCTTGCCAAACTGCTGAGGTAATTGTGGTACGCAGTATTAGGTTTTGTAGCCGTGCGCTGAGTGTCCTATATCTCAGGGGTTTTGGTCTGCCTGTGTCGTTCATGAGTGTTTTGTTTTTTCATCGATTTTCTTCTTTTTTTGCAAAAGTAGATGTGGCGTTTTGTTGCCGTCGCATTACGCTGATTTTATTTTGCTGTTTAATGCCTTTGGCTTTATTGGGTTGTCCGCCGGTTTCGCCTACCTTACCATCGGACGCTTCACCAGCCCCATCACCATCTTATCCAACTAGTGAGTTGTCCGCCGGGCAGCGTCAGATGTATGCTCGCGCTGAGCGGCTGCGGACCAATGGCCAATTTGCCCAAGCGCGGCAGATTTATGCAAATTTTATCCAGCGCTATCCAGGCAGCCCATTGGCTGATGATGCCTTGTTGGCGATAGCGCGAGTTGCAGCCGCGCAAGCTGATGATCGCGATGCTCAAAGGACCTATGAAAAGCTGCTGACAAGCTTTCCCGCCTCTAACCTTGTCACACAAGCGTATCTTGAACTCGGTATATCTTATTACCAGACACAAGATTTTGAGCGTAGTGCTGCGGCATTGCGTCAGATGATAACGCGGTCTCCTGATCCACAACAGTTAGCCTTGGCGCGTTATCATCTAGGGCTTATGGCAATCGATAAACAACGATTTTTAGAAGCCATTAAAGCCTTGAAAGTAAGTGTCGAGACAGGGTCTCAAAGCGACTTATCCGACAAGGCTCGGTCGCAAATTTACCGTATTGTTCATGATCATTTGAAACTACCGGCACTTGAGCAATTACTGCGTGAGTATCCAGCGGTTTATCCTGGTGACGAGGTGCTTCTCCAGCAAGCCCGACTGTTTCAAGCCGCGGGTAGGCTAATAGATGAGATTGCTACTCTACGACATTTTACGACGGCTTTTGGCGATCACCCCCGGATGCCCAAAGTCCTACAACGACTACGCGAGTTGCAAGCCTCTCTGACGACTGATCGTACAAAGATAGGGGTACTTTTACCTTTGTCCGGCGAAGTCAGCCAATATGGTCAGAATGCCCTCCGTGGTATTGAGTTGGCCCTATTGGCACTACGGGAACGGCATCCGGAGACAACCTTATCCATTGTGGTCCGTGACTCGCATCTTAGCGGATCGACTGCAGGCGATACGTTACGATCGCTCGTGAACGATGCCCATGTTATTAGTGTCGTTGGTCCTTTATTGAGCCAAGTCGCTCTTGATCTGGCCCCGGTTGCCGAAGAGTTGCAGGTCCCGTTGATATCGCCCTATGCGCCGGATGGAGATTTTCCGGCTTTAAGCTCCTATACATTTCGCAATAGCATGACGGATAATCAACAGGCGCGTTTTTTGGCCGAATATGCCATAAATGCCCGTAATCTGCGTCGTTTTGCTGTCCTCTATCCGGATGAACCGTACGGGATTGCCTTCAAAGATCGCTTTGTTGAACATATTATCCAGCTTGGAGGCGAGGTGACCACAGTGGTGTCTTACCCACCCGATACGAATGATTTCAGCCCGCAGATTAAGCAGTTAGGCGGTATTGATGACACGACGTTACGCGATTTCCGAGCGGGGATGGAACAGGTCACAGATAATCCTAACGATATACAATTGCGCCCACCGCTTTTTGATGCTATT
>JAPULM010000622.1 GCA_027294925.1 bacterium | reverse complement strand
GTAAGAAAAAAAAAAACTCCAATCTGCCGCGTCAAAGCCCTCGGTGAACCAGCCATGTCGATGCGGGCTGTATGCCCCAAGGTCACGACAAGTCGTCGAGAAGCGCCTTCGCCTCCTGCAAATCCGCCGTGTCAAACCCCTCGGTAAACCACCCATACACCGGGGCGAGCAGGTCGTAGGCGTCCTGGCGCTTGTCCTGGGACTGCCACAGGCGAGCCAGGCTGGTGGCGGCGCGCAGTTCCCAGGATTTGGCTTGTTGGTGGCGGGCGACATCGAGGGCTTTTTGGAAGCAGGCTTCGGCTTCCAGGTGCCCATTTCCATGCGTCTGTTGGCTGTTGCTTGCTTGCATGAGCACGCATTCACCCTGCAGTCGAAGCAGCTCGGCTTCCCACATGCGCTCATCGGTTTTGTGCACGGCATCGAATGCCTCATCGAGGACACGCATGGCTTGGTCAGGCTGACCAGCACGCAGGTACCCACGCGCACAAAGAGACAGGTAATGGGGGGTGTATATGTTCGGTCCCCATAGGCGCGAACCCTCTACAATATGCTCCACGCCACGGTCGGCCTCCCCCTTTTCGATCATCACGGCACCCAAGAAAATCGTACCCGCTCCTAAAAATACCCTCATAGACTGTTGGGTGCTGAGAGCCACCAGCTTTTCCGCTCGCTCATGCAAGACTTGAAAGTCGCCGCGGAATTCATCCGCTATAGAGGCAAACACCAACGTGTTGGCGATCGATGGGTCATAGGCGAGCTCACGCGCCCAGGCAACCGCTTCACGGGACTGCTGCCGGGACTGCTCGGGGTACCCCATCATCCAATTGACCAGTGCCAGACAGTGCAGGCTTTCATAGCGGGGATCTTCACCGCATTGGTAGACAAGATGGCGATGCTGATCCGCATCATAAAGTGACAGGGCTTTCTCCGAGTGATATTTAGCGGTCGGCAAATCCCCCAGCGACATCAACGTCATGCCCATCCAATCATGTGCCACCAGGTGCGGCATGGCATCGCTATGTCTCTCAGCCAAAGCCAAACCTTCGTCGGCAAGCTCACGCGCTTTATGCAGCTCAACACCGACGTAAAGAAAATTCCACACGCCGTAGAGGACGTGGAAGACCTGCTCGGTTTGCCCCACTTGCCGGCACAGCTCTCGTGCGCGGGTATAGGCGGCCTTGGTCTCGGCTGCCGTGTAGCCTTTTATACCGGTCAAGGCCGCCCCCAATGGCGCTTGCAGCGCGAGTTCTTTCTGTGCACCATCCGGCGTGTCGGGCAGCATCTCAATGAGTTCCAGTCCGCGTCGAAGATGCGACACGGCTTCGGGGTTGGCCGAGCCCCGAATCGCCCGTTCACCGGCTTTCAGCCAGTAGTCAATGGCGGCGTCGATCTTCCCAGCTTCCGTCAAGTGATGGGCCAGCAACTCCGGCTCGGCCTCAACTACTTCCGGAAACCGTTTCTCCAACACGTCGGCAATACGTGCGTGTAACGGCTGGCGTTTGCTGCGCAACAGCGACGCATAGGCGGCATCCTGGATCAAGGCGTGCTTGAAGATATATCTGGCGCGTGGCAGGCGCCCCCGCTGATAGAGCAGCTCGGCCTCGACCAGTTGGGCCAAGCCAGCCTGCAGGGTCTGCTCGTCTTGCGGTGAGATAGCCTGGAGCATCTCATACGGAAACTCTCGTCCCAGCACGGCACCGAGCTGGGCGATGTCGCGTGCACCGGGAAGCCGATCCAGCCGAGCCCGGAGCGAATCCTGCAAGGTGGCAGGAATGGTGACGCTGTCTAAGGCACCGGTCAATTCGTAATGGTCTCCGTCCTCACGCAGTAGGGTGGATTCCAGCAGCATTTTGGTCAGCTCTTCCACAAACAGGGGCACCCCGTCCGTCTTGCTGACGATGTGCTCCACCACGTCGGCGGGT
Source organism: bacterium (assembly GCA_027294925.1). Next base: position 2,263 of record JAPULM010000622.1, on the reverse strand, counting down.
AAGGGCTTATGACCCGACAGGTGTAGGATTAGCCCTTCGACCTGGGGACGCTCTAGGTGGTTGAGGGTGATCGGGGTCATGTGCGAACGCATCGGCCATGGCGGCGCAAACTCCGGGCGAAAGGTCAGCACGTGCAGCATCGACACCGTCGGCGTCTGCTCCAGGATGAGCCCCAGGATTTCCAGCGTCGAGGGATCGGCCCAGTGCAGGTCTTCCCACACGGCCAACACGGGCTGGCGCTCGGTCTTTTCCATCAGCCACATCATGAGGGCGTCCAGGGTCTGCTGCTTCTGTTGCTGCGGCGTCAAGCGCAACGACGCATAGCGCCCCTCGGGCAACGGCACGGAAAGCAAGTCGGCAAACAGTGGCACGACCTCTTGTAGGTCGAAGTCATACCCCTTGAGCACCTGTTCGAGCTTGTCAAAGGTCGCCTCGGGGGTCTCATGCTGTTGCATGTCACATGCGTGCTGAAGGTGGTCAATCACTGGATACAGGGCACTGTTGGTGTAATACGGCGAACAGCGAAACGTCAGGTGTGTATAACCCTGGTGTCTGACCTGCGCCCGTATCGTTGCCACCAGGGACGATTTGCCAATGCCGGCCTCGCCACTGATCAGCACCACCTGTCCACGCCCTTCCTGACTCTGGGCCCAGCGCCGGGTGAGGAGTCCCACTTCTTCGTCCCGCCCGACCAGAAACGTGCCTCCGTCGGGTGTGGCGTCGTCCTCGTCTCGGGCCCCATCTTGCGGACGGAGTAGGCGGTACACTGGCATCGGGTCAGCCACCCCTTTCAGCACCTGTGGTCCGAGGTCTTGCAGGGCAAACGCCCGCTCAACCAGCTGTACCGTTGTGGGACTAAGGACCACCGTATTGGAGTCTGCTAGCCCTTCGAGGCGTGCCGCAATATTGACCGTTTCGCCTGTCGCCAGGTTCTCATGTCGTCCACCGCCACCCATTTCCCCCACCACCACGGGGCCCGTATGGATGCCAATGCGAACGGCGAGCTGTACGCCTTTCTCACGCTCCAGGCGTGGATTCAGGCTCGTGGTGATGGCCTCGACAATGCCCAGAGCGGCGTGGGCGGCGCGCCGCGCATCATCTTCATGCGCCACCGGCCAGCCAAAGTAGATGAGTAAGCCGTCGCCCAGATACTGGGCCATATGGCCTTCGTACTGGTTGATGACCTCGGCACTGGTCTGTTGATAGGCCCGAATGACCTCGCGTAGGTCTTCCGGGTCGAGCTGCTGGGAGAGCTGGGTGGAGTCGGCCAGGTCGCAGAACATCACGGTAAGCTGACGGTGTTCGGCTTCGGGTGCGCTAGGCGTCGGCTCAGGCGAGGTGACGGGTGCGTCATGTGGTGTGATCTGTGTGACGGACGATGAAAGCTCAGGATGGGCTGGAGACGTAACGGCAATGGTTTCTGCGGGTGTAGGCGGACTTGTGGGCACCAATCCGGGTTGAACCACAAATTGGGCATCACCTGTCCAGACCAACCCTTTTTCATCATGATCTCTGGCCAATCCTTTGAACATCAGCTCTTCCCTTATGTCTTCCAGGAGGTCTGCGCTGAGTCCAAAGATCTGTGTGAGCGTGCGATAGGTTAGCAGCCCCTCTCGTTGGAGCAGGCCGGTCAATACAGGAAGTATGGCGTGGAAACGTGTCTCAGACTCTGTCTCTCGTTGTGCGTCTGACTCGGGTGCTACTGGATCACCACGCCAAATGAGTCCCTTGCCCTCATCATCAACAATCTGTGGTTGGGAATAGAGGATCTGTTCTTTCAGGTCCCCTAGAGCTTCGTCATCGAGATTGAATTGTAACTTGATGGTCCGGTAGGTCAATCGACCACGCTGGCGAAGCAGGTCAACGACCTGATCGAGGACCTCTAAAAAGTCCATCCCCTCTGCCTCCGCGTCTCTGGTCACACATCCATGCTGATTCTCTGTCGCTTATCTTAGCAGAACACCGCGTCAGGCTCCATGCCATTGCAGGGAAGAGGGGCTCAGTCCTTCTGTTGAGCAGGGTTCTTTTCTGTGCCATAGTAGCGCCCTCATGTCACCGATGGCGAATCCAGAGGTCAGCCATGGCGGACCTCTTAAGGACAAGGCAAAAGCCTTTCCCACCGCGGTTTGTGCCGCCTGCCATCAAGCTGTCGCCGCAGAGGACATGGTCTTCACACAATACTACCCGGTCCTGCGTGCGGCAAAGCCCAAAAAATAGCTCTGTTGACCTGGAAATGTCTGGAGAATGACGATGCGCATACAGA
>JAPULM010000621.1 GCA_027294925.1 bacterium | reverse complement strand
CTAGCGGTGCGGACGTCGTTTTATGGTCTGGTAATCTGCATGCCAGCAGCCCCGATCGATGCCGTCAAATCATCAATCAAATCGCCGCCATCCTGCCGATGCAGGGTGCCCTGCTGATTCATGATTATCTCCTGGATGATTCTCGTACAGGGCCATTAATACCGGCGCTACTCGCCTTACACCTCACCTTGGTCTCAGATGATGGGCAAGTATATAGCGGCCAGGAACTCAAAACCCTGTTAACTGCGGCTGGCTTTTCAGATATCACCGTGCAGCCTTTTCTACCGGGGCATAGCGGGCTGGTCACCGCACGCAAGACGGGAGCATGAACAGACAGGTGAGAGGAGAAATCATCTAAAGACAGACGAAAAAACGATCCTAATTGGTTGACCTCACAGATACAACCCACGTCCTAAAGATGTGGCTTCCTCGTCCTCAATGTGCTCAAAATCTTTACGCTGGGGAAAATGCACCACCGAACGGATATTTCCCCACGGAATCAGCACGTGGGCCACATGTTCCTCATGATGACGACGCTCAGGTGTAATAATCACCCCATTATCATCTCGCACCCGTGTCGTTTCAAGCTTTGGATTTTCGATCCACAGTCCAATTGAGTCGCGACCGACCACCTTGGCATAGAACCTGCGTTCTTTGATACCGGCGGGTTCCAGACCTTCATGATTAAACAACATAAACATGACGGTTTTATTAATCGTCTCATCGATGGTCATCCCATCCTCCTGATTACAACGTGCGAAGTAAGATTAAATCGACATGTTCGGCCTCAGTCGCCCCGCAACCTGACGCGTTATGAAGCACCACTCGGATATTAAAAAATCTGTTAACGCTTTGCAAGCGCTCAATACCTGACCGATGCTATCATTACAAAATAACCGCCTTATGCCAACGCAGACCGGCATTGAATTTAGCCCAAGAGTACAGTACAGTGTAGCTGTATGCCGAAAGTTCTGACCTCTTGCAGTGTATGGAAGCGACCACATGAGTATTGAATACGGGCAATACAACGGCATCCTGCGCTGGATCCGTAACCCTTTTACTGGCGCCGTCACCTACTTTAACAATATTCATCGCAAGCCTCACTCTTTCCGCCACCTGACAAACCCCCTGCATACGGCTGCTCCTCCCCCTGCAGGCCTGTCGCCATCTACCCTGCAGGCCGAAATGCAACGGGTGACCAATACTTGCGTCTTCTGCCCTGGCAATGAAACCATGTCCAGCGGAGAGGTTTACCGCGCCACCTATGGCGATCTATATGCCCCGGCAAAGATTCCAGCCTTATGCCGGCCCGATATGTGGGCCATTCGAGTGGTGCGCAACATTATTCCTCGGGTGCCCGAAGAATGTACCGGCGGTAAGAATGAATCCTATGTCATGATTGAAGATGCACGACATTTCCTGCCAGGTGCAACCGGCCTCAATGATCTGATGTGGTCTGGTGCCTTGCCAAGTGACTACTATTTCCACGTCTTAAGCAGTGCCGCGAAATTGGTCTGCCGATCGCTTAGCAATCCGGCAGTCAAGTCAGTACTCATCCGTAAACACCAAGGGCGTGAATCCGGCGCATCACAACCCCACATTCATACCCAAGTCATTGGCATAGACCGAATTTTTCCGGACATCGAATGTGAGATCGACAGCACAGCGCAACATCCCAATATCTGGCATGAAATCGTCGATCTCATGCAAGATTTCTCCTTCAATCTCGAAGCCAGCGATGGCATCGTATCGCACTGGTCCCCGTTTGGGAAATTTTCGCGTCACTTCGAAATCATATCATTGCAAGACTGGCAACCCATACACCAAATTCCGCCAGCTCGCTTACGACTGTTCGCCCAACACATGCATCGCCTGCTGCGCGCCCTTGGAACGGCTCCGTATGACCTGGAAATTCACCATGGCGAAGGTATCCCTTTGCACATGCATCTCAATGCCCGGCGCTTCGTCTTTGCCAATATCGGTGGCACCCTCAACTCACCTGTCGATGTAGCGGAAAATGTCATTTCTCCTATTCGAGATCGGGTGCGCTTTTTTGCCCAGCAAATGGCCACAGCAGAAACAGATTGACACCCGGAACCTCAGTCATGCCTTATACCGTTGAGTAGCCACCGCTAACGCTAATGGTCTGCCCGGTGACATGGCTGGCGCCTTCAGAGGCAAGAAAACTTACAACTTTGGCAACATCTTCCGGTACACCAAGCTTACGCAACGGATAGGACCGAACAATACGGGCTTCCAACTCAGGGTCTAGACGATCCGTGGTGGCGGGTGTTTTGGTGAAACCAGGGCATACACAATTCACATGGATGTTATAACGTCCCACTTCCTTGGCAACCGCTTTAGAGAAACCAATAACAGCAGCCTTAGCACCGGAATAGACCGCCTGCCGCACTTCTCCCAGCCGCCCGGCATCAGAGGAAATATTAACAATTTTACCGCCGTTCTGAGCAATCATGGGGTCCAGTACGGCCCGGGTGCAATTCACCACTCCCATAAAACAAACATTCACTTCAAACGCCCAGTCCTCAGGCTGCGAGTCGACAAACAGATTCACCCGCCAGGCGCCCGCACAATTCACCAGCACATCAATACGACCATATTGATCGAGGACCTGTTGCACCAAGGCTTGAGCCACAGCGTAATTCGTCACATCAAGTGGCATGCCAATGGCCTGCCCGCCCTGGGCGGTCACCTCTGCAGCAGTCGCTTCAGCCGTTTGGCTATTCATATCTGTCGCGATTAGGCGCACCCCTTCTGCTGCCATACTCAGCGCTACCGCCTGCCCAATACCAGAGCCTGCGCCTGTCACCACAGCCACTTTGTCACGCAGCCCTAAATCCATCTCGCGTCTCCTTTTCGCGGTCCAAAGGTAACGAGGATAAGTAAAACAAACGCTATTTTAGCGGCCGCCTCTCTCGAGCGCAACCCCGCAAAACGCTCTGGGCATCCCAGCGGCGCCGGCAGCGGCCCCAGCACCTAGCGGCTGCTTGCCGAAGCTGCTCGCATCTAGGCATAGCAAGGCAATGCGCAGCCTGGACAGGCCGATCAGGATGGGGTAAGGTTTCGTCTTGGGAGTTTGCCGCGGCAAGAGGGCCATGGCACCACCGGTTGAGAAAGCGGCGGACACCCTCAGTGCCTACCGCTCCCATCAGATAAAGAGGCAGTCTCTATGGTCAAACAAGTCACCATTCGTTCAGTCGTTCCGGAAGATTTCGCCGCATGGAAGGTGCTTTGGAATGGCTACAACATCTTCTATGGACGAGAAGGGCAGCGGCCCTGCCATCCGAGACTACGCAGATGACCTGGTCGCGCTTCTTTGATGCATATGAGCCCGTTGACGCGATGGTCGCGGAAAGCTCAGGCAAGCAGCAAGCAGCTGGTGGGTCTCGTCCATTATCTCTTTCATCGCAGCACCAGCCAGATTGACCCTATCCGTTATCCGCAAGACATCTTCACTGTCGAGGCAGCGTGCGGCAGGCGAATCTTTCTATAAACCGCTTCCCCGCTAAAGGGCACATTTGGAGTTGGGCGTCCTTGTCGAGGCTTCGAAAGCCGCCAGTGAGCTTGTCCTCGCTTGGACAAAAATGAGTATCGAACTATTTAAGCTATTAACACCAATGGAGGTGTAAATATGGAAGTCCCTTTGTCACCCCTGGAGTTTGCGCGACGAGCACGCAGATTGTACGCTGACCGTGAAGCGGTTGTAGATGGAGAACTGCGGCTAACCTATGAGCAGTTCTTCGAACGTTGTGACCGCTGGTCCTCAGCGTTGCAAGAGTTCGGTGTTAAGCCGGGCGACCGCGTGGCCTATATCGCGCCCAACACCCATGCTCAGCTTGAATCATACTATGCTGTGCCACAGATTGGAGCGGTTGTCGTGCCGATTAACTATCGGCTCATCGCTGCTGACTTCGCCTACATCATCAATCACAGTGGGGCGCGTATTGTGTGCGCCCATGGCGATTATCTTGAAGCTGTGGACAGCGTCCGGGCCGAATTGCCGAACGTCGAGCAATTTGTGGCTTTGGAAGGGGCCAGAGAAGGTTGGCTTGATTATGAAGCGACCCTGAGCGCCGCCTCGACGGGCTTTATGCGTCCGGCTATCGATGAAAGTGACCTCATTTCTATCAACTATACCAGCGGCACCACAGCGCGTCCTAAAGGGGTAATGATTACCCATCGCAATGCTTATCTGAATGTAGTGGGAACGCTGGCCCATCATCCTTTAGCACCCAAGGACCGCTATCTCTGGACGCTGCCGATGTTCCATGCCAATGGGTGGACTTTTGTGTGGATTGTCACGGCCCGCGGGGCAGCCCATATCTGCTTACGCAAAGTTGAGCCAGGTGCCATTTTTGCACTGATTGAGAGCGAGAACATCAGCATGTTTTGCGCGGCCCCAACGGTACTCATCGGCGTTGCCAATGCGCCTGAGGAGTTGCGCCACAACGTGCGCCGGGGAGTGCGCTTGTTCACCGCCGGCGCTCCACCGGCTGCCGCCACTATTGAACGCGTCGAGGGTGATCTGGGGTGGGAGCTGACCCATGTCTATGGGCTAACAGAGACATCGCCGTTTATCACCATTTGCGAAGAACGCCCGGAACATCTCCAACTCTCGCTACAAGAACGTGCGGTTATCAAGGCCCGACAAGGTGTTGAGCTTATCACCTCCGGTGAACTCATTGTTGTGGACCCCGATGGTGATGAAGTGCCCCATGATGGAGAGACGATTGGCGAAATTGTGGTACGCGGAAATGCGGTCATGAAAGGCTATTACAACGACCCTGAAGCCACGGCCGCCGCGATACGCGATGGTTGGTTCCACTCGGGCGATGCCGCCGTGGTGCATCCTGATGGCTATGCTGAGATTCGCGACCGCTTCAAAGATGTTATCATTAGCGGCGGCGAGAACATCTCCTCAGTGGAAATTGAAGGCGTGTTGTTGCACCACCTGGCTGTACAGGAAGTGGCAATTGTGGGTATGCCTCATGAGAAATGGGGCGAGTCGCCCCATGCTTTTGTTATATTGCGCCCAGACACAACGGCAACAGAGGATGAGATGAAACAGTTTGTGCGTGATCGGCTAGCGCATTTCAAAATGCCACAGTGGGTAACATTTGTGGATGACCTGCCTAAAACGGCGACGGGGAAGGTTCAAAAATTTATATTACGGGGCAGTAGCCCATCGATTGCCAAGCAGTAATATTCTTTCAGAAAAACAGAAGAATCGCGAAGGTCATCGCCTATTTGTACTGAAAACAGAATTATGGGGATAAGTAAAACAAACGCTATTTTAGCGGCCGTCTCTGCCGAGTGCAACCCCGGAAAACATCCTG
>JAPULM010000620.1 GCA_027294925.1 bacterium | reverse complement strand
GACGGTTCAAAGATTGGCCGCATTGCTTTACCCGAACGCTGTGCCAACGTCTGTTTCGGAGGTCTGAAACGTAATCGTCTATTCATGGCTTCTTCGCAGTCGCTCTACGCCCTGTACGTCAATACGCAGGGTGTCCAGGGTGGCTGAGACACAACATGTGCTTGCCTGCCTAGCGACATGCCAGACAAAAATTGCGCTGCGCAGCACTCATTATTGAGACATCTAGAAAAGCAGATTATCAACCACCTGAACTCATGATAGGTTCATCTATAAGCGTTACCTTACGCTTTATCCGATGGAAGGGACTGCATGTTTTTTGAGACGGAATTAGGACTAAAACCGCCGCCATTCACTCACACGGTATACAACGCATTGGTGGTACCAAGACCGATTGGCTGGATAAGCTCGATGAGTGAGGACGGCGTAATCAATTTAGCACCATATAGTTTTTTCAACTCGGTAAGTGGCGACCCGCCTTGTGTGATGTACTGCCCAAACGGCTGGAAACCGGGGGCGCAAGAGCCCAAGGATTCCCTCCGCAACGTTGAAAAGACCGGCGAGTTTGTGTTCAATATGTGTACTTACGACCTGCGGCATCAGATGAATGCGACTGCCGCTCATGTGCCATCTAGTGTAGACGAAATGGCCGAAGCGGGTCTCGAAGCGGCGCCCTGCAAATTAGTCAAACCTCCGCGTGTCAAAGCTTCACCCATCGCCTTGGAATGTATTTACCTACAAACGGTACAGTTACCGCAATCGCCGCAAGGGCGACCCAACAATATCGTAATTGGCCAAGTGGTTGGTATTCATGTTGCGGATGAGGTGATTACAGATGGCAAGATCGATGTCAAAAAGATCAATCCGCTTGCCCGTCTCGGCTACTTGGATTATGCGACCATCGATAACGTCTTTTCACTCGAACGTCCGGATTAGGCAATCTGCAACGCAGTAGCCTGTTTATTCGCCGTTATACAATAGCCTGTTTGAATACTGGGAAAAGCGGAATCTGAAAGCTTTAGCCGAAAACCTTGATCCTGCCAAACTAGATATAGACTTGCTTGTTGAGATGTTCGAGAAGTACGGAAATGACTACCTAACACCAGATCGCATTCGCGCCGAGCCTCACCAGCCGTTGTCATCACAACTGTTCGTGCCTCCTGAGGAGGTCAATGATTTTGCGTTGTCAGGGGTTGAAAAACCCGAAGACATCCGGGACATCTTCGCCACCAACTTCTATTTCGGTTCTGAAGCCGATGATCGGATGACGGCGGTCGCCTTTGACACCAAACTCAACCATTACGGCGCCAAGTTGAATGCCATTCTCGGTTCGGATATCGGCCACTGGGATGTGCCAGACATGACCAGGGTGATGGTGGGGGCGTACGAGATGGTGGGCACTGACAATCGCCGAAAAGTTGCAAAGCCCAACGCTCCTTTACCCCATTGCGTATGATCTTGGGCAATGGTACGAAACAGCTGGAAAGGAGCGAGAGGCTGCCGAACTCTACCGCAAAGCCAAAGCCATAATAACGCGTATGGTAACTCCTATCGAGGATGAGGCTCTTCATACTATTTTCCTTCAAGCAGCACCAGTGCAGGCCATCGAAGCCTGTGTCGCACGGCTGGGCGAATAGAAGGATATGACATCACCGGTATACAACCAGTAGAGATTAGCACCACTCTCTGATTGGCTACAGAGAGTACTGACACCGCCGACCTCAAGCTGGCTGAAGCTATGCTAGAAGGGTTTGTGTAAAAAGGGGGGGGGTGAGACGTTTGACAGCTACGTGCCCGCTAGGCCTATTTGGAAGTCGAACACGCCGTCAAAACCCTACGCATCGTGAATAACATCCGGGTTGCTCTTCAACATAGCGGTGCAGCCCGAGAGCTTCTAGCCGCATTGAATCAGCTTGGTATTTCGTATCCTCCAAGATGGATTGACGCCTGGTCTCGCGTTCAGGCAGAAACGGCCGAAGCCCTGCGCGTCATCCGAGACAAAGTGCTGGAATATGCCAGAGAGTCAGCTGACGAAGAATAGAATAGGGGAAGAATTTTCATATCTGGCCTTAATATAGCGAAAGTGTCATGCGCCGCCACTTGTTATAAACTTATCCGTAAATGGTTGTTTTAGGAGAAGTTAAAAAGGCGGGCTTTAGTGTTGGCGCGAGTTGTAGCGGCGTCCGTCAGATACTCCCAGGCACCATTTTCGGCAAAGTTTGACTACAAAAGCGTTCAGAAATGCCCTTTGGGGTCGTCATAAGGCGCAAGTGGCGGCCTATAACAGCTACTCTAGTTTAAGGCCAGGATGAGCGGGTGGGTGCGGCTTTAATGAAATCGTTCATTTTGATTGCAAGGATTATTCAAATGAAATTAGTGATATAGAAGACATTTTTCTTATCAAAAAGCCATATTCTGGCCTTTCCTTCAAATTCGAGCCACCTGAGGTTATTTTCAGCCCTCAAAACCGTATCGCCGCTATCCTCCCAAAATATCAGTGTTTTACGAAAGCCAAATTTAGAGGCACGCATTTTGCGGAGGCCCATTTTCCAGAAGGCCAACAGCAGATAATCGTTGCGTGCCTTTTTGCGTTCAAATTCATCCACAGCACCGCTGGGAGTAATCTCCATGATGTCTGCCCAGGGATAACGCAGATCGACCCCAAAGGTATTCACATCGGTGTTTTTCGTGTGAATCGCAGCAATCCGTGGCACGACCGGAGACAATGTGGCTCCCGGAGCCAGCGTCTCCCCATAACTCCGCACGACCTCAGCTGTATGTCCGTGTTCGTAAACTTTGACAATCATATACCCCAACTTGGCGCTATCATTGCGACCGGCTTCATGAATGGCTTCCACTTTGAAGAGTTCGCTGTAGTCGTGACGGACAAAGGTGGTGGAAGGCAGAATATAGCAATCGGTTTGGCTAAACCGGTCATGCCCGTGCATGGTTACTTTGCGGCTGGTGACACAGATGTTGGGTTTGGGCCGTCCTGGACGCTTTCGCCCCGTGACCGCGAGGAGGTCATGCAAAGAACCCCAGATTGATCAGACCTTCCCTAAACCAACTTGACCATCCGACCTTCGTTGGAAGAGCGTTCCATCGCATCTATCAAACGGTGTCGCGTGACGGCGTGGTTGAAGTCGGGCGAACTGGGCGACCCGGAGTGGGTGGCCTCGGCGAGGCGAGCGTATGCCTGCGCGACGTTCTGCCCAGGGCCGGCTGACATATCTGCGGGAATGAGCCGGTAGCTTTCAGGAGGAGTCAATTTAGCCATTTCTTCTTGGCCGATCGCACGATACAGCTGGCTTGGTCCGATGTTCACGGATTTGGACTTCAAGACGAGGGTGCCCTTGTGACCGTAAATCTCCATGCGGGTACCGCTGGGATTGTAAGGAACACTGGCCACTTGGTAGCAAACCTCAGCGCCGCTTTGCAGTACGCCTGTTGAGCTGACGGTATCTGGCGCATCTACCGCGAAATTGTCTCCGGTCACGGCATGCTTCCAGGTCTCGATACGCGTCGTCACCCGCGCGCTGACCTCCGCGAACTCACCTAGAATAAAACACAGGGCATCTATGGCGTGTCCGCCCGGTATCGTCATTGGGTTGGCGCCGTTAGCACGGATTCCTTGCCAAATGCGGCCATCGCCACGCTCCGTGACGGCACCAGCCATCACGCTGAGATTCACCGCGAGTATCTCTCCGAGTTCGTCATTCGCGACAATATCGCGCGCGTACATCACAGCAGGATCGCTTTGCGCTTGCAGACCGACCAAGGTCGGTAGCGAATGCTCTTGCGCGTAACTGGCCATCTTCTCTGCTTCGGCGAGGTCGGCCCCCAATGGCCATTCGCAGCACACGGGTTTACCGGCACGAAGGGCCGTCATCACCAGATCAAGGTGCCAAGGCACGCGAACAACTACCGCAATGAGGTCAATATCCGGATGCGCCGTCATTGCGTTGATGTCGTGAAACGCAAGCTGTGCGCCAAATTTCTCGGCAGAAGCCTTCGCAGTCTCCGCATGCGCGGTACAAACCGCCTTCAACTCGAAGCCAGATAATGCTTGTAATGCCGGCACATGAGCGTTGGCACCCCAGCCGCTGCCCCCCGGAGTGACGGTCGCCCCAACGATTCCGACCCGTATCGTGTCAGCCATGACAATCTCCTTTGATTCTGAATTCGACTGGATGTCGCTACGTTAACAAGAATACTGCAAGGGCCCGCACAGAAAGGGGTATGTCGGGATACGTGCAAAAACCGGTCACAAGGCACAGTCAGGTAGGCTGTCCGAAAAAGGGTCTGCCGTAAGTGAATGCGACATGACTGTTTTTAGAGGGCTTACGAGACCGGTTTTCTTGACCCAAAAGGTTGACTTTTCTGGGCAAAGCCCCTTACGCGGAAAAATTACACGTATCCCGAGCATACCCCTACATCATCGACAAGGCGGGTCTGATTCATCATGCGGTCGTGACGGCGGATTGGCGGAGACGGCCGGAGCCGAACGATACGCTCGCAAGGCAGCAGCAGGCCGTCGCTGACCAATAGTAGCCTGCTCAGCAAAGCGGGGCAGCTGCGCGAGAAATGGTATCACCTTTTTCCGTGAGAGACGTTTTTGGAGTACCACCTGGCAGCGCTTGTCAACGCTATGAAGCTGAAACACATGCTTTGCGACATCACTACCCAATGTCTTCACCTGCTGAGC
>JAPULM010000062.1 GCA_027294925.1 bacterium | reverse complement strand
GGCGTCTTACGGCTAGAGTTGGTGTTGGATGGGGAAATCGTCAAAGCCATTACCCCTCATATTGGTTATCTCCACCGTTGTTTTGAGAAACATGCAGAGGCATTAACCTATCCGCAAGTTATTCCCTACGCGGATCGCATGGACTATATTGCCGCCATGAGCATGGAGCTAGGTTATGTACTCACAGTTGAAAAGCTAATCGGCCTCACAGAGCTTCCGGAACGTTTACAGTACATTCGTATTATTATGGCGGAGCTGCAACGTATCGCTAGCCATTTGCTTGCCGTTGGCACATATGGCCTCGACGTTGGTGCTATTACGCCTTTTCTTTGGTGTTTTCGAGACCGTGAAAAAATTCTAGACCTGTTCGAATGGGCGAGTGGCGCCCGGTTACTCTATAATTACCTCTGGGTTGGCGGCGTCATGCAAGATCTGCCGCAGGGCTTTACGGCACAAACCAGGGAATTTCTGGATTATTTAGAGCCTAGTGTACAAGAACTCAACGATCTGCTTTCGTTCAATAAGATTTTTATTGAACGGACCGCTCACATTGGCGTCCTCGCTCCTGATGTCGCCATTAGTTATGGCCTTGGCGGACCAAATTTACGCGGCAGTGGCGTCAAATGGGATCTACGAAAAGAAGAACCATATGGCATTTATGATCGCTTCGATTTCAACGTCCCTGTTGGCACAGGCGAGTTCGGCACCCTCGGCGCAGCCTGGGATCGGTATATGGTGCGGGTGCGCGAAATAACCGAGTCAATCAAAATTCTCCGCCAGGCAATTGATCAGATACCCGACGGTGACCCCAATGAAGCAATGCCGCGACGCATCCGCCCGCCCGAAGGCGATGTCTACATGCGGACAGAATCCCCGCGCGGTGAAATTGGTTTTTATCTGCTTAGTGATGGTTCAGACAAACCCTACCGTTGCAAGGGGCGTTCGCCCTGTTTTACAGCGATCAGTGCGATTGATCCAATAGCGCGTTACGGGCTGCTAGCAGATGTCGTGGTCAATGTCGGTAGTTTAGATATTGTATTAGGTGAGATCGACCGCTAAGAGCGTGTTTGCAAAGTTCCTCTTATCGACGTTTACGGTAGTTGTCAAATGCTGCCTTGATCGCATCTTCAGAAAGCACCGAGCAGTGCACCTTTTGCGGCGTTAGCCCACCCAGCGCCTCACTCACCTCTTCGCGCGTCAGTGCCAAAGATGCTTCGATCGTTCGTCCAATCAGCAGTTCAGTGGTTATCGAACTGGCAGCAATTGCTGCCGGGCAGCCCATGGTTTTGAACTTAGCGTCAACAATACGATCATTGTCAATACGCAAGTAGAGGTGCATCGTATCACCGCACGCAGGGTTTGAGACAAAAGCTTCCGCATCAGCATCTTGCAGGACGCCAACGTTGCGTGGATGCTCAAAATGGTCTTGCACAATATCTGAATACATCATCTTTCCTTAATTAATAATCACATTCACCTTAACGGGTAAACATGGGCGACAGTGAACGCGTCTGCATCACAATGCCAGGCATCACACGCAAGACGTAGTCGATGTCTTCCTCAGTGGTCAAACGCCCAAGGCTGAATCGTAGCGCGCCGTGTAAATACACCTCCGGCACTGCCATGGCGTGCAGCACGTGAGATGCCTCCAATGAACCCGAGCTGCACGCCGAACCCGTTGCAACCGCAATACCTTGCAAATCCAGCCCCATGAGCAGTGCCTCCCCTTCAACTCCGGCAAAGGCCACGTTTGTCGTATTAGGCAACCGGGCAACGCCCTCACCCTGAATGCGAAGATCGGCTATCCGTTCTCGCAGGCCACGTTCGAAATCTTGTTGCAGTCTAGCTTGGCGCGTCAACTCCTGAGGCATATCTTGCTGTGCAATGTCGCACGCTTTTCCCAAGGCTACAATGCCGGGAACATTTTCTGTACCAGAACGCCGACCACGCTCTTGATGCCCACCAAACAAAAGCGGTTGAAAGGGCACTTTAGGGCGCATGTACCAACCGCCAATTCCCTTTGGTGCATAGATCTTATGGCCGGAAAACGACAGGAAGTCAACACCCAGCTGGTCGATGCATAGCGGCATTTTACCAAACGTCTGCACCGCATCGGTATGTATCAGAATGCCGCGCTGCTGTGCCAATACAGCAATTTCGGCGATAGGCTGTACCACGCCCGTCTCATTATTGGCGTGCATAATCGAGACCAAAATCGTCTCATCGGTCAGCGCTTCTCGTATCGCTTCCGGCTCCACAACGCCATCGGCAGTTACCGGCGTATAGGTAATCTCGTAGCCTTGCCGAGCCAGTTCGGCACACGTATCCAATACTGCCGGGTGCTCAATCTCAGATGTCACAATATGTCGGCCTCGATCTTTTAGAGCAGCGGCAACGCCTTTAATAATCGTATTGTTGGACTCTGTGCCGCCACTACTGAAACAGATCGTCGACGATGCCACCCCGAGCATAGCAGCAATATCATCTCGCGCGTCATCCACCGCCACCCGCGCCTGTCGACCATAGCGGTGCACGCTTGACGGATTGCCAAAGTCATCCCGACAATACGTCAGCATGACCTCGATCACATCGAGATGAACCGGTGTGGTAGCATTATAGTCTAGATACACTTGTTGCATAACATTCTCATAGTTGATTGATCATCGACCCCAACAAACCGTCTCTATTCAATAACGTTGGAGTTCCTCAACATGGGCCTGTACACTACGTCCTAGAGCCTCCAGGTGATAGCCGCCCTCTAATACTGAAATCAAGCGATGTTCACAGCATCTAGCCGCTATTTCTTTAACCACCCGGGTAAGACGCCGATAGCCTTCCTCAGTAACTTGCATCTGGGCAAGCGGATCAGCGTAATGAGCGTCAAAGCCGGCGGAAACAAGCACGCAATCGGGTTTATAGTTGAGGGCGCGCGGTAGAAACTGCTGCTCGAAAGCCGCGATATATTTTTCATCGCCGGCGCCTGCTGCCATGGGTATGTTAAAGGTATAGCCCTGTCCTTGGCCTTGGCCAGTCTCAGTCGCTGCCCCTGTACCCGGATAATATGGGTACTGGTGGATACTAAAATACAACACGCTAGGATCGTCTTCAAAGATGAATTGTGTGCCGTTGCCGTGGTGAACATCCCAATCAACGATTAAAATGTTATCCAATCCATGCTGCTGCTGCAGATAACGCGCCAGCACGGCAACATTGTTGAACAAACAAAATCCCATCGCACGTTGAGGCGTAGCATGGTGACCGGGCGGCCGCACCGCACAAAACACTTGTGAGACCCGATTCTGGATAACGGCATCAGCCGCAGTCAAGATACCGGCAACAGCTTTAAGCGCCACATCAAACGAATCTTGACATACAATGGTATCCGGGTCGAGGGCCGCCCCACCACGCAGGCTCGCTGTTTGCACTAATTGAATATGCTCAAGTTCATGCACCTTAGCAACCCATGCCTGCGCGTCGTGTTCTCCTTCAAGCGCTATAAGTTGCTGGGCAACACCGCTATCTTGAAGGTATTGTACCACGATTTTCAGGCGATCAGGCCGTTCCGGATGCTGCTGTCCGGCGAAATGTTTGAGATAATCAGGATGGTAAACGAAACCGACATCCATTGTTTTCTCCTTAGGAGCATGTGAATCCATGCGAGCCATGATTCTGGCAGCAGGTTTGGGAACCCGAATGCGCCCCCTGACTGAAACGCTGCCAAAACCTTTACTGCCATTCATGTTGCAACCCATCTTAGGGTATCTTCTCAGCCAGCTCCGAAAGCAGGGCATACGTGATATTGCCATCAATCTGCACCATCACGCTAATCAATTACAACAGTGGCTTGGCGATGGCAGCCGCTGGAACGTACATCTACACGTATCTCATGAAGTAACCGTTTTGGGAAGCGCTGGAGGTATTAAGCAAGTTGAGCCATTTCTTTCCGAGGCACCTTTTTTGGTTATGAATGCCGACGTCCTTACAACCCTCGACTTTCGAGCCGTGTGGGAATGGCACTGTCAACACGGCGCCCAAGTTACCATGGTGCTTCGGCCTGATGCGATGGCACCACAATACGGACCGGTGCTTGTCAATCAGCAAGGACAAGTTCTGCAAATCAATGGTCACCCGTCGTCGCCAACCGCGCTAGCAGGACAAGAAACCATCTTTACAGGCATTCAAATTATCTCACCGCAAGTGTTTGAACGCATACCACAGGGGGTATTTTCGAGCACCACAGCAGACATCTATCCAGCCCTAGTAAAACAAAACGCCGTGTGCGGCTATTCCTATTCGGGCTACTGGATGGATGTTGGGACTCCAAGCCGCTATCTGCAAGCCCATTGGGACCTCTTGGACGGCCGCCTCGGTGACCAGTGGATGACAAGATTGCCTGGCGGGGCTCAAGCCTTCTTGACCAACGGCTCTGCCCCCACCAACCAATTACCAGCGGAGATTATCCCCCCCGTCATCTTGGACCGTGGCGTACAAATCGCACCTGGAGCACGAGTTGGCCCTTACGCCATTTTAGGGGCAGACTGTTATATCGACACAAAGGCAGAAATTCGAAAAAGCGTGGCCTTGGAGAATGTACACATTGCACCGTATGCGACAATCAACCACAGCATCTTAGGCAAAGGCGCCTACATCCCCGAGGGGAGTAGGATACACCATACCGTCAGCGTCCGTTGATGCCTAATTAGGTAAAATCTGCACAATTTGACTCAGAAGCGATACAACTTGGCAAAAATCGTGTATCGTTTTATCATTATGATTTTAGCTTCAGGAGGTACGTCACCATGTCAATCTGGCAACGATGGTTTGGTAACACCGACCAAAAAGAGGCCACACACAACAACCAGCACGATGGGCACACTGCCAAGCAGGATGAGGGCCAACTCAAAACTGAATTACGCCGTCTACAACAGCAGCGTCTGACCATTGAGCAACGAGGATGCTTTTCAGACCGGGAATTAACCGCGAAAGACTTCGAGCTCGCAGAGGTTGATCGACGCATTAATGCGGTGAAAAAACAACAGTTCGGTTTACGCACCTGGACAAAATTAAACCTATAAGACACCACGCACCCATGTCCCGGACACAGAAGTTCTTGCCAATAACATGTCACGCAAGGGCTGAGGCGCAATAATTGCCCCAACTTAAACTTCGAGGGATAAAACGCAAGAAAGTAGCGGTGACGCTGTCGTATGCCCTTAACGATGCAGACCCTCCAGCCGATACTCCAGCGATGGTTTCCTCATGCGCAAGGCATCGCCGATATTCAACCGCTTGTAGCAGACGCCTCCACACGTCGGTATTTTCGCATGCAGTGGTCGTTGTCTAACCCCTCTGTCCCTTCCACCTATATCCTAATGGCGTGTGATCCTTGGCCAGAAACGACAACGCCAGATTTCCTCGCCATAGAACGACACCTGCGCGCCTGCGATGTACACGTACCACAAGTCTATGGCGTCGACCCTAGTCAGGGGCTAATGTGTCTGCAAGACTATGGCGATCGAACCCTCGCCACACATTGGCAAGAAGTCGTCTCTGCAGATCGCTTGCAGTGGGGCAAGCGCGCCATCGATGAACTGGTCAAGATGCACACCCTTGGCAGCCAACGCGACAACCCTGCATGTCCCGCCTTCCGGCTAGCTTTTGATGTGCCGAAACTGTTAAGCGAACTGCAATTTTTCCGCCAACACGCGATCGAGGGTCTTTGGCGGCACACGCTCACAACAAGCGAACACGAAGCCCTGGATGATGCCTTTACCACACTGTGCACCATACTCGCAGCACAACCACGCTATTTCTGTCATCGTGACTACCATGGTTGGAACCTGATGGTCCACGACGGCGCCATAGGCGTATTAGACTTCCAGGATGCCCGCATGGGCCCCCAAACATATGATCTGGTATCATTACTGACCGATCGGGGCATGCCCGAGGTGCTCGGGAACGACGGTATGTCAGTATTTGTCGACTACTATATCCAATGTATGGAGGCTGAAGAGGGCCGACGAATTGTTCGGCGAGACTTTAATGAGTTATTTGAATACGTAGCGATTCAGCGTGGTCTAAAAGCAGTAGGCACATTCGCCTATATGAGCACGGCTCTACAACGTCAGCAGTATCTCCCCTACATTCTCCCAACCCTCACCTATATCAAGCCCCTCATAGAGCGCTATGACGTGCTGCAATCTCTTGCTCTTTGTCTGCGTCGGTATCTGCCAGAGACCGCTTAATCCGGGCTAAAGCATTACCAATTTTCCCAAAGCAATTAACATCCATCTCAATCCCGAAATATCTTAACAATTTCATCCTGTGCAAAGGTCGGTAGCGGGCGCCAGCCCGTCTCGCTAGAGATCAACCGTTCAGTAGAATCTGCTACAACATCGCCAATATGGTAGCAATCAATACCCGCCTCTGTACACGCTGCGATAGCCTGTTCCACTTGATGCGCCGGTATAGCGGCAAGCAAGGCGCCTGATGCAATCGTGCCGAGCGGATCAAGACCAAAGCTCTGACAAAGCAATAGGCCGTCGTCCAAAAGTGGCAAACGCTGGGCATCAATACGCACCCCCACACCGGAAGCCTCGGCAAGTTCCCAAATACCGGTGGCAACGCCGCCTTCAGTCGGATCATGCATGGCATGTACATCGGCGGCTTGCAGCAAAATTTCTGCATCCTTCACCACGCTGATCCCAGGCGTAAACAAAAAAGCCTGCCAACGTCTAATATCGTCGGAAGTATGGCCTAAACCTTCGAGTTTAGCAGCGCACTCTCTAGCCATAATCGCAATACCTTCCAGCGGTATCCCCTTGGTCAGCACAATCGCATCGCCCACTTGTACGCCAGCACTGGTAAGCAGACGAGCAGGATCAACCTCACCCAGCATGTGACCGGCAAGAATGGGCCGATCCAGACCAACGGTAATTTCCGTATGGCCACCAACCAGGGTGATATCTAGGGCATCGCAAGCCTGCCGAATCTGGGTAAAAATGTCGCGCACTAACGTCTCAGTGGTCCCACTTTCCGGCAGCAGTAGAGTGGCGAGGAACCACCGAGGAGTCCCAGCCATGGTGGCAATATCGTTAGCGTTGACCGTTACGGCATAGTATCCAATGGCATCCGTGGCAAAGGTGATCGGATCGGATTTGACGATGAGATAACGATCCCCCATATCGATCACAGCGGCATCTTCCCCCACCCGCGGTCCGATCAACACACGCGAATCGACGGGTCCATGTGACGCAAGCAGGTCGGCCAGCAACGCATGCGGCAGTTTACCCGGCAATAGAGGGGCCTGGCTCATACGGTCGCATCCTTGCTGGGGGCAAGGTACGGCAAGAGGTCAACAGCGCTATCCAAGACGAGATCAGCTCCATGCTCGACAAGTCGATCTCGCGTACTCGTGCCTGACAGCACCCCGACAGAGAACATGCCAAACGCCTTGCCAGCTTGCATATCAATAACGCCATCTCCCACCATCACCGTCCTCGCGGCTTCACTTCCCATATGGGCCAAGGCTGTCTGTAAATGCTGCGGGTGCGGCTTCACTTGAGCAACATGATCGCGCGCCACAAATGCCTGGCAATAGGCGTCAATTTGTGGAAACATCATGCGTACGGCCGCGTCACAATTACGCGTCACGATACCCACCCCAATGCGTCGACGCTGTAGCGTGTCTAATAAGTCGTTCACCCCCGGCAATAATTCGCTATGACGCGCGGCTTCTACTTCAATATCCTGGATCAGTTGGTGGGCGTCTCGATAAAACGCCAGCGCTAACGCCGGCTGCCGCTTACGCAATAACGCTGTGGCATGATCAACCATCTCCAGGACGAACATGCCACACAGTTCCTCCGACGGCAGCCCTTGTCCTACGGCAAGCGCTAATAAACGTCGCCGCATCTCGTCGAAATCTAATTTGAGCACTGCTAAGGTTCCGTCGAAATCAAACAATAGCGAATCAAATGGTGGTAACATAAGCCGTCTCCAATTGTCCGATAAGCAGGAAATAACTTCCGCTGTTGCATACGAAACCTCATAAAAAGATACTCTACCCGATCTATTACGCCACCGGCAAGGCTAAACCCGCTTACGGAAGCGGTGGCTTTCCGCCTCAATCTGATGTATATTTCATCACACTTTGTATCCTCAGCATCTCGACCTCGTACAGCCGGGCAGAATTTCCTATGCAGTTCTAAACATTGTATCACCTTTAAAACGAAGCGGAGCTATTCTGTCACACTGGTAGGATAATTGTGGTTCATCCTATTAGACCTGGCCTTAAGACAATACACAAACACACACGTAACGTTGGAGAGAGCAGACAGGTATGGCAGAGCAGAAATATCAAGCGGTTGAAATTGAACACAAATGGCAACAGCGCTGGCAAGCCGATGGACTGTACCACGCAACCGTAGATGCGTCGAAACCGAAATATTACGCCCTCACCATGTATCCTTATCCGTCCGGCGACCTTCACATGGGTCATTGGTATGCGATGGTGCCGTCTGACGTCCGCGCGCGATGGTTCCGCATGCAAGGTTATAACGTCTTATTCCCCATTGGCTTCGATAGTTTTGGTTTGCCGGCCGAAAATGCTGCAATTCAACGCAACATTCACCCCAAGACATGGACTTACGACAATATCAAACGCATGCACGGCCAGTTACGATCGATGGGTGCGATGTTTGACTGGGAACGTGAGGTCATCACCTCCGATCCGCACTATTACAAATGGTCGCAGTGGTTCTTTCTCAAGCTCTACGACATGGGGTTGGCCTACAAACGTCTATCGCCTGTCGATTTTTGTCCCACCTGTAACACGACGCTAGCTCGTGAGCAGGTATGGGGCGACGACCGGCACTGCGAACGCTGTAACACCCCAGTGGTAAAGAAAGACCTCGATCAATGGTTCTTTACGATCACCG
>JAPULM010000619.1 GCA_027294925.1 bacterium | reverse complement strand
GGCGGCATGGCCCAACGCGTAGCTCTCGCGCGGGCCTTTGCCGTAGCCCCGGATATCCTGCTTATGGACGAGCCGTTTAGCTCCTTAGATGAATTAACGGCTCGGAAGATGCGTCGAGAGCTCCTCGCCATCTGGGAGCAGTTTCACAAGACGGTGGTCTTTGTGACGCATAATGGCTACGAAGCGGTGTATTTAGCCGATCGCCTCTTCCTCATGACGCAAAGCCCGGGCTCTATCTACGATGAGGTCACCATTCCGCTGCCCAGACCTCGTCGTTACAGCGATCCGCAAATCTTTCAACTGAGCACGAGCATCGTCAGCGACTTTTTGGCGCGGAATGATCCCGACGATGATGTGAGTGAGTTACTATGATGAGGGCAGCATGAAAACTGTGTTTGCACTGACCATCGTTTTGAGTCTCCTGATGCCCGCGGTGGGTGTGCCGGCCGCAGGCACAGGCCGGGTGTACGTGTCCAACGAAAAGGATAACAGCATCAGTGTGCTCGATCGGCGCACCGAGAAGGTGGTGGCCACCATTGCGGTCGGGAGACGCCCGCGAGATTTGAAACTGAGTCAGGACAAGCGCTATCTCTACGTCTCACTGGGTGAGGAGAGCGCCCTCGAGGTGATCGCTACGGACCGCTTGCAGGTGGTGGATCGCCTCCCGGCGGGGGGGGTGCCGGATATGTTTAGTATCCATCCCGATGGCAAGCATATCTATATTGCCAATGAGGATGACAATCGGCTCGCCGTGCTCGACCTGGCGGCAAAAAAGATTGTCAAATTCATCCCGGTTGGTATCGAACCGGAGGGCGTCGGGATCAGCCGAGACGGGCGTTGGGTCTGCGTCACCTCGGAGTCCACCAGCCTGGTGCACCTCATCGACACCCAGAGCCTAGAAGAGGTGGCCACGATTCCGGTGGACACGCGGCCGCGTGAGTGCACCTTCTCCCACGACCAACGTCGGCTCTGGGTGTCCTCCGAGCGCGGCGCCTCGATTTCCGTCATCGATACGAGCACGTGGCAGGTGGTCAAGAAGATCAGCATCAGCCTGCGCGGGGTCCGCAAGCATAACATTACCCCAAAAGAGATCGAACTGACGCGCGACGGCAAGCTGGCGTTTGTGGCTCTCGGGCGCGCCAACCATGTCGTCGTGATCGATGCGCCAACCTATACCGTGCGCAAGTTTCTTCTGGTCGGTGGGCGACCTTGGGGCATGGCCTTATCGTCGGATGAAGGCACACTCTATGTGGCCAATGGCACCAGCAACGATGTCTCGATTATCGATGTCGGTAAACTCAAGGCCACCAAATCCGTGCCGACCGGCCGCTTTCCTTGGACTGTGGTCGTCGACGATTGAGATCTCCTCGGGCTGCAAAGGGGCAAGGCATGACTACGGCAAGTAACGGACAGCATATTTTAGTCGTCGAGAAGCTCCGCAAAACCTATGGCCCACTCGTGGCGCTCAATGATGTGTCGCTGTCGATCATTCCCGGACAGTTTGTGGTGCTGCTCGGACCGAATGGAGCCGGCAAAACGACCCTCTTCAACCTGATCACCATGCTGTTTAATCCCGACTCGGGGCGGGTCATGGTCAACGGCCACGATACGGCGAAGGCGCCCGTAAAAGCCTTGGCGGGTTTGGGGGTAGTGTTTCAACAGCCGACGCTGGATCTGGATTTAACCGTGCAGCAGAATCTCATATTCTATACCGATTTGCAGGGGATGTCCCGCAAACAGGCGGAGACGCGGATCGCGGAGGAAACGCAGCGTCTGAGCATGAGCGATCGCCTCAAGGATGCCGTCCGCACCCTTAATGGTGGGCACCGCCGACGCGTGGAGCTGATCCGTGCCCTGCTGCATCGGCCCCGTTTCCTCGTGCTTGACGAACCGACGGCGGGTCTGGATATCGCCTCACGGCGACTGCTGCACGACCACGTCCGGCAGCTCTGCCGTGACGAAGGGATGACGGTGCTGTGGGCGACGCATTTATTGGAGGAGGTTGATGGCGTGGATCAGGTACTGGTGCTGCATAAGGGGAGCATCGTCTGCGCCGGGGCGGCCGAGGAGATGATGGCCCAGACCGGTACGACAGATTTGTACGAAGCGTTCACCAAATTGACTTCGGACGAGGGGGCCGTGGGGGGGCCCGCGGGGAGGGCCACGCCATGAGTGGTGTGCATGCCCTGCGGGCACTAAAGGGTGTTTTGACGCGAGAATGGGTGCGCTTCCTACAACAGCGGGCCCGCCTGATCTCCGCCGTTGTGCGTCCATTGGTCTGGTTATTGGTCTTTGCCACGGGCTTTCGGAGCGTCCTGGGCGTCTCGATCATGCCGCCCTACGAGACCTATATCTATTATCCCATTTATATTATGCCCGGGCTCATCGGGATCATTTTGCTCTTCAACGGCATGCAATCTTCCCTGTCGATGGTGTACGACCGGGAGATGGGAGCGATGCGGGTGTTGTTGACCGCACCGCTGCCACGTTGGTTTTTGCTGGTGGGAAAATTGCTGGCCGGTACGGTTGTGTCGATCCTGCAGGCCTATGTTTTTCTTGTCTTTTGTCATGTGTTTAGCTATCGCATGCCCGGCCTGGGATGGCTCACGGTGTTGCCGGCGATGATCCTGGTGGGCCTGATGCTTAGTGCCCTGGGGATGTTTCTCTCGGTGCATGTGAGCCAGATGGAAAATTTTGCCGGGGTGATGAATTTTCTCATCTTCCCGATGTTCTTCATCTCTTCTGCGCTCTATCCACTCTGGCGTCTGCTGGAAGGTAGCCAGGTGGTGTACTATCTGGCCCGGGGCAATCCCTTCACCCACGGGGTTGAACTGCTCCGCTTCGCCATGTACGGCCAGATCAACTGGCTGGGGCTCCTGGTGGTGAGTGCCACCTTTGTGGTGTTTCTCGTTTTGGCCATCCGCGGCTACGATCCCCAAAAGCGCATGGCTCGTCGTGCTATCGCGACCTGAGCATGGTGCCGACGCACCGCCCACACACCCGCCGCACCTAGGAGCGCCAGCCAGTTGGAGGAGCGCAACACGT
>JAPULM010000618.1 GCA_027294925.1 bacterium | reverse complement strand
CGGAACCCAATGGGTATTTGCATATCGGCCACGCCAAGTCGATCTGCCTCAATTTCGGCATGGCGGCGGATTTTGGCGGCGTCTGTAATTTGCGTTTTGACGACACCAATCCCAGTAAGGAAGACGTCGAGTATGTCGAATCGATCAAACAGGACGTGCGTTGGCTTGGCTTTGATTGGGGCGATCAGGTATTTTATGCGTCCGACTATTTCGAGCAACTTTATGCCCACGCGATACAGCTTATCAAGGCGGGCAAGGCATACGTCGATAGTCTAAGCGCGGACGACATCCGCCAGTACCGGGGCACGTTAACGGCAGCGGGGCGGGAAAGCCCGTATCGCAATCGGTCGGTGCAAGAGAATCTTGACCTGTTTGAACGTATGCGGGCGGGTGAGTTTCCCGATGGCGCCCATGTGCTGCGGGCCAAAATCGACATGGCCTCGGGTAATATGAATATGCGCGACCCCGTCATGTATCGTATTTTACACGCTGTACACCACCGCACTGGCGACACATGGTGCATCTATCCTATGTACGATTTTACGCATGGGCTATGCGATTCCCTGGAGGGCATTACCCATTCCCTCTGCACGCTTGAGTTCGAGGATCATCGACCCCTGTATGACTGGTTTTTGGACGAGCTGAACCTCTATCATCCGCAGCAAATTGAATTTGCGCGTCTCAATATCAGTTATACCGTTCTCAGTAAACGGAAACTGCTCACCTTGGTGCATGAAGGTCATGTGAGTGGCTGGGATGATCCCCGTATGCCGACCATCTCCGGTATGCGTCGTCGTGGCTATACACCCGAAGCGATACGCAATTTTTGTGATCGCATTGGGGTTGCGAAACGCGACAGCACGGTTGATATGGCTCTGCTTGAACATTGTGTGCGTGAGGACTTGAATCAACGCGCCCCGCGCGTGATGGCGGTGCTGCGTCCCTTACGGGTGGTGATCGTCAATTATCCGCAAGATCAGGTTGAGGAACTTGAGGCCATTAACAACCCTGAGGACCCTACTATGGGGACTCGTAAGGTACCGTTTTCAAGGGTTTTGTACATCGAGCGCGACGATTTTATGGAAGAACCACCACGTAAATTTTATCGATTGGCGCCAGGGCGTGAAGTACGCCTCCGTTATGGGTATTATATCACCTGTGTTGATGTGGTAAAAGATGCTTCGACAGGCGAAGTCACCGAGTTGCGCTGCACCTATGACCCGGACACGCGAGGCGGTAGTGCGCCAGATGGGCGCCGAGTTCGCGCCACCTTGCATTGGGTTTCAGCCCAGCACGCGGTGCAGGGCGAAGTGCGATTATACGACCATTTATTTGCCGTCCCCGAGCCAGATGATGAAAAAGAGGCGCCATTTACGGCTTGTTTGAATCCCGCCTCGTTGGAAGTTTTGCCGGCCTGCTATCTAGAGCCGAGCCTCACTGCTGCCGAGCCCGGAAAGCGCTACCAATTCGAGCGGCTGGGTTATTTCTGTGTCGATTCGGAGTCTACGCAAGACGCGCTGGTGTTTAACCGGACGGTTACCTTGCGTGACCTCTGGGCGAAAATCCAGAAAACGCAAAAGTAAGGCGCTATCAAGATGTTCCGGATGAAATTATGCCAGGGCTTAACCTTGCCGTCTGTTTTGACGATGTAATAAGACAGGCTATGGTCAAGCAGATCAAATTTGACTTGGGGAAGGTCAGCGCTACATGGCGAGCTACAGGGGGCATGACAACGTCACAATCTATAGCGCCTGTCTATTAGGGCCTATAAGTTATTGGACGGTTGATCGGTTGCAAGGCGTTATGCTAAACGGTGGTTTGTCGTGGTCGCCTCTCGGCGCCACTCTCCTGGTGGTTGGCGCCTATCTCTTCTCAGGCCTGTTGTTGTCCAATGACCTTGATATTGCATCACGCATTTACAAACGCTGGGGGCCTTTCCGTATACTATGGTACCCCTATCAGCGTCTTATACCACATCGTAGTTTTTGGTCGCATGGCATCGTTGTCGGCCCCATGCTGCGCGTGCTGTACCTGTATGTGATGCTAGAATTCATCTTACTTTTTAGCTGGCGGATAACGATGCTGACAGGTGTGTCGGCGCCAATTGTCGATACGGGTTTACAAGTCTTTGCACAACTACTGCCTTACCTTTTTTTACATCCTCAAATCACCATACCCTGCATTGTCGGATTGGTACTGGCCGGTTTTGCGCACTCTTTAATCGATTGGTTGTAAGTGCCTGGATAAAAGTTCTTTTGCATGTTGTCCGCACGTATCAGCAGGCAGAGTATAGCTAATGCGGATTGCGGAACTGAAGATCAAGGGTTTATTTCGCAATCCGCATTCTGCATGCCGAAATCTCCAGACGTTTTAACCCCGCACCAAAAATCGTAAATCCACGGTCTGAGTGGAATGAGGCAGTACTCTGATGCCAAGCCATGCTATAATGATGATTCTGAAGTCATCAGCGTAGTTGGAGCTGGTGTCAGTGACCAGGCTTGTTGTGTTTTTGTAAGGGAGTGAGACTATGTCGGGTCATTCAAAATGGTCATCGATCAAGCACAAAAAGGCGGCTTTAGATGCACGGCGGGGTAAGCTGTATACCAAGCTCATTCGTGAACTCAACTCTGCGGCGAGAATGGGGGGCGGCGACCAAGACGCGAATCCACGTTTGCGCACGGCTATTGCCGCTGCCCGAAGTGCTAATATGCCCGCTGATACCATCCACCGGGCAATTCAAAAGGGAGCTGGCGAATTGCCCGGCGAAACTTACGACGAAGTGACCTATGAGGGTTACAGCGTTGGGGGGGTGGCGATTTTCGTTGAGGTATTGACCGATAACCGCAATCGCACGGTGGCCGAAATTCGTCATATGTTTGCCAAGAACGGCGGTAACCTGGGCGAGAATGGTTGTGTGGGC
>JAPULM010000617.1 GCA_027294925.1 bacterium | reverse complement strand
GCGCCGGTTTTGTCAAAAATTTTATCCTCAATTCCCAGCGCCTGAAGAATCGGGCGTATTTCTGCTAAGACCTTATGCTGTGGTTTAATCAGGTTAAGGGCATTATAGAAGGTGGAATGGCGATCTAGGCGGCCCATGTAGACATTGTGAAAGGTCGACAGCGGTGACACCATTGCATAATGTTGGTGTACAAAGGCAGATTGGCCCGAGACGTTATCGTAGAGGGTCCGCAGAAGTGTCGTTTTACCTGCACCGCTAGGCCCAATCAGCGCGACCTTTTCGCCGCGGGTGATTTGCAACGTGATGTTGTGTAGCGCAACATTATTTTCGTAGGCGACACTTTCGCCTTGCAGGTTGATCAGTAGTGTCATCGTTGATGGCATGAGATGTGGTCGTCGGATAGACCGGCAAGTCGTTTTTTCAACATTTGAACCTTGTAATCAGTAGCTGTGGGTTTCGATTATTTTCTAATAATGCCCACTGCAATCGCAGTATCTAGAATCGGTTGATACACGGCGTTGGTAGCCGGGATAAAGCGTGATCTTGGAAACGCATCGAGAATGGCGGAATCCGTGATACTAAGGAGGGCTTGCTTGACCTTGTTAATGAATCCTACGCCGTACGTTTGTTCCACATCGCCTCGAATGGTCCAATTATAGTCGGGGTACGCTGGTGTGCGCCAGATGACCTGTACCTTGGCCGGATCCACTTTACCAGCACCAACCTCTTTTTGCCAAACCTTAAAGTTTATGGCGCCGACCTCGTAGCTGCCTGATTGAACCAGAGCGAGGGTTCTCGAGTGATCGCCGCTAAAACCGACACGTTTGAAAATCTTGCGCGGTGCTTTGTGAAAATGTTGTCGCACAAAATACTCGGGCATCAGGCGGCCGGAAGTCGATCCTTTGGAACCGAAGGTGAAGGTTTTGTCAGCAATGCCGCTTGGAAAGTCTTCCGAAAATGACAGGCCTGTCGTCGTATTGGCAATGAAATAGGTGAGAAACTCGGGGTCTTCGACGCCTTGTGCAATAGCGAGCGAACCAGGGACGTTAAGGCGTGCCTTGACCCCTGCTAGGCCACCGAACCATGCGAGTTGAACCTCGTTGTTTTTAAAGGCTTGCACCGAAGCAGCGTAAGATTTAACCGGGACGTATCTGACCTTGAGATGCAGCTTTTCTGCAAGATAATCTGCAATTCTTCCAAAGCGCTCTTGTAAGCGAGTGGTATCCTGGTCAGGAATAGCGGTAAAGGTAAAATCCGCCCCCCAGGCGGGTAACATGCAAAAGACAGCGATAAACCCTAACATGCCAAGTCTGCATGCGTTTAGAAGCGGTCGCAACGGGCTCTCCATAATGTTACATCAGACAGGTGACGAGGAATGCGTTGCTCGGCTAGACCTGGCTTTCTCATCCCATCATAACAGCTCTGAGCTGACAGGTTTCTCTGCTCTCGCAGATGATCCACAGCGCCTATCATATAGGTGTTTTTAAAATAGGTCAAATAGGAAATCTCAATAGATGAGGATTCTTTACCTAGCGTTTTTCAATATTTGATTTTTTTGTTTTTTGCGTTTACCCAATGGGTAGGGTAGAGTATCAAGCCTAATCATAATCAATGCTTTTGACGAGAGAGGTCTTTATGACAATAACCGTACCTACGCCCACATTGACAACCGAAGAGGCCATAGCCCGATTGCAAGATGCCGTGCATGAGAAAGCGGTTGATTTTTACGCCCTATATTCCAGCGTCCTGGGCGGCATTGTTACCGATCCGGCGCTGATGGTGTTGCCGTTCGACGATCATATGGTGCATCGCGGTCACGCCGTGTTTGACACCGCCATGATTGTAAAAGGCAACTTGTATCAACTCGACACGCATCTTGAGCGTTTTTTGCGTTCAGCAGAGATGGCGCGCATCCCGCTCCCCTATGCTGCTGATCAATTGCGTCAAATCATTATAGATACTGCTGCGGCTAGCGGCCGCCGCGAAGCATCGGTGCGTTACTGGCTGTCAGTTGGCCCGGGTGGTTTCGGATTGTCGTCGTCGGAGTGCGTCGGCAGCAGTTTTTATGTGATGATTTTCAAAGCAATGAGTTCCCCTGAGACCTATTACACTGAGGGCATGAAGGTGGTCACGAGTTCCGTTGCGATTAAACCGCCGTTTTTTGCCCGTGTAAAGTCGAACAACTATTTACCGAATGCTTTGGTCATTCTTGATGCCAAAGATCATGCAGCAGATAACGGCGTTTTCATTGATGAGCGTGGTTTTATTGGTGAGTGTTCTAACATGAATGTCGCCTTTGTCACTCAAGATGGTGTGTTTCGCCATCCTGCTTTTGAGGTGATCTTGACCGGCATTACCATACAACGCATTTTGTATTTGGCGCAGGGCTTGGTTGACCAAGGCGAATTGCAGGACATCGTGATTGGTGATATCCCGGTGGATGAGGGACGCTCAGCAGCAGAAATGATGCTAGTTGGTAGCTCAATTAAGGTCGCACCGGTCGTGCAATGGGATGGGCAGCCGATTGGAGATGGCAGGCCTGGCCCGATTGCCAAGAAGTTGCTGGCGCTATGGCAAGAGGACACGATAAACGGGGCTGATCAGCTAATCCCTGTGCCTTATCCGGCGTAGCAATATTGTTGGGCTTGCTGACGGTCTTGATGGGAGACGGCCAGAAAGCTTGTAGGTTAGGTGTTGTCGTAATTGTTAGGTTGTTGGCCTCTTTTGATGCTGCATCCCGCATGTTTGAGTCACCAGGCTTGGTTTAGCGTCTTTTCCTTCAGTCAGCTTCTGCGCAAGACATGTCATCTCTGTCATCTGTAGTGTTTGCTTTCACATCGTCTCACATGTGAGATAAATCGTGTTGTCTTTTCTTCTTGCTGAGATCGGCTTAGCGCCCCCCGTAGATCCAAAAAAACAAACGTAACATCTTATATAACAATAGAATATGAAGGCTCTTCTTGGCTGGACGAGATCCCTGGTATGCCCCTTGCTTAAGTGCTTTAGGATGCGTTGAGCTGAATAAATTTATCTTATTTCGACTAAGTTCTCAGGAGTAATGAAATGCAATCCCAGTCCTTACGTGAAGCGGTTAAGGTGTTGTCTGAATTGACATCAGCGGGATGCCAGGTACATGTTGAGGGTGATGCATTACATGTGCGCGACCCCCACAAAGCGTTGACCGATGAACTTCGACAGGCTATTCGACAGCATAAATTGGCCATTTTAGCCTTATTGTTGCGTGACGCTTTGCAACGCGTATTACAAGTTCTGGATATGGCCCAGCCGGATATCTCGATTGGCTTGCAAGAAGACTTTGCAACCGCCTGGCTGACAGCTGTCCGCATCGTGGGGGAGCCATGGAGCGAAAAAGAAGATCATAATTTGTGGCGGGCATAGCAACCGTACGAGGTGAATCTGTCGTGCTAAAGTATTCTGTTGCCCCTTTTAAGTTTTTAGAAAGGTGGGCTGATACAAAAGTTTACCCTTATTTATTTAATCTTTGTGAAGAATGCAGGTCGTCGTGTCATTTCTGAGGACATCTTGGCTTTGGCTGGAGAAAACATGAATGGTTGTAAATATTGTGTAATCATTCATCATCGCAAGCGGTGTGGTAAAAAACTTGCCCGAGGCGTCGCTATGTGTCTAGCACAACACGACATGACACGCTGTGAACAAAAGTCAAATGAACGTGGCCCTGGTTGTGAGTGGCATGATGATAAAGTTCGAGGTTTGCATCATCATACATTCGTCGCACAGCATGTTGCACCGATGGTGGGGTAGCTCCGTTGAACATGTCATTAGGGGCAGACTTATTTGCATTTCCGTCCTCATTAGATCGAAATCTTGCTTTATTCCCCTTGTCTGTTGAGCACCAACGTATACAAGATTTATGGGTTTTGGAACCGTGGCTGCCGCCTGTCAGAAAATCCACTTAGCCCTTCTTGATAATCCCGGCTATTGAAGTAATCAGCAATCAGACGCTGAAGCAAAACTCAATCTCTCCTTCTGTATCTGTTCAACAATGTTTCACTGCATGTGGGGCCATGGCCTGGCCAGAGTGACGAGACGTTGTTGTCCACGAACAGAATTTTGCTGGGAAAGCGCCCCATTTTGTATTCATCTTCTGCCGACGTCCTATCAACCACGCACTGTCTGCCCCTGTCACCAACGGTAAGCAGGCGGTTTGATTGTATGATGTCGCAAATTACTGAACCCGTTCTTTTTTAAGCAGTGGCTGTCAAAAGATGGTTATAATAGCACAACGATTAACCGTTAATGGATTAAGACCCCTTAGGGGAGGTTAAATGCAAATGCAAACTCAGACGACATTCTCTGCAGTGAACGGCCGGGGTAAAGATGGCTTTGAGGCGCAACTTCACACCCTAGGGAATGGCTTGCAAGTCGTCTTGCTCGAAGACCATAGTGCGCCAGTCGTTGCCCTGCAAACTTGGGTGCAGTTCGGCAGTGCTGATGAGGAAGCAACCGTTGCTGGGATTGCTCATGTTTTTGAACATATGCTGTTTAAAGGCACCACGCGATTTCCTCATGGCGAGATTGCTGCTCTCATCGAGGGGGCTGGTGGAACTGTAAATGCTTGGACGAGCTATGATGAGACGGTGTATCACGTGACCATAGCGAGCCGATTTTGGCAAACCGGCTTCGATGTACTCAGCGATGCCGTGTTGCATTCATTATTTGACGAGGTGGAGCTAGGCAAGGAAAAAGAGGTTGTACTAGAGGAGTTGTGGCGAGGTAAGGATAACCCTGACCGGGAGATATCTGAACAGTTATTTGCCTTAGCATTTACAACGCACCCTTATCGTCGCCCGATAATTGGCTATGAGGAGACCGTCAAAGGGATTAACCGTGAGGATATGCTACGGGTATTTGAGACCTGGTATGTACCCAACAATATGATTTTTGTGGCAGTTGGCGATTTCGATACCCCCACCTTGTTAAAAGCTGTAGAGGATCGCTTTGGTGGCATTGAACAACGGGTATTGCCAGACCGTTTACGCCCCGAAGAACCTTCGCAGGCGTCACCACGAACCTCTGTGTTGCCCTTTCAGGCCGAGTTGGCTCGGGTCGAAATCGCCTTTCCATCAGTGACAGCCAGCGATCCTCATGCCCCTGTGCTTGATATGCTCAGTGATGTTTTGGGCGCTGGTTACAATTCTACCCTCTATACGGAGCTTAAGCGCCGTCGTGATCTCGCGCATGACGTATATGCGTATCACTATACTCCTGTAGATCGAGGGATATTTGCTATTGGCGCCAGTTGTGTGCATGGGCAAATCGGCGAAGTGGTGCGGACGCTCATGCAGCAAGCTTGCGATCAAACCTTAAAGCTTTCCGAGCATGATCTTGCTACGGCCAAAACGCGTGTCGTCAGTCAGTTTGTACATGCTCGTGAAACTTATCAAGGGATTGCCGGGCAACTAGGCCGCTTTACCATCGTATACGGGGATCCGAATTATGGGCGTCGATATGTCTCGGCTATTGAGGCACTGGAGGTAGATTCTCTACATCAAGCCGTGGACCACTATTTGCTACCGGAGCGAGCAAACCTTGCCTTACTTGTCTCGCAAGATGAAACGTTGCCGGATGCCGCTTCGCTTCTGGCATGGATGCAGGAGAAGCGAGCGTCGTCCTTTGTGGTGCGGCGTTTGTCCCCGAATAGCGCTGCTGTTGATGTGCTGCAGCTGCCCGGTGGAAGTCGACTCATTATACAGACCGACC
>JAPULM010000616.1 GCA_027294925.1 bacterium | reverse complement strand
GCCTAGTGCTTGACATTTTATAGCACCAAACCGAATGATTCTATGCCTTGGACTAAATTCTGTATGAGTAGAGTTGTTTTGAGGCATCATAAGGAAATAACAGGCGGCTTTTCGTTTGTTATGTCGATAAGAAACAAATTGCTTAATACGGAAAAACAGGCTTGCGGAGGCAAGAGGGATTTTCCCCAGATTCATGTCTCGGTTTTTGAGAAAAAAGATAGCTCATAACTAGATAGAGAGATTCACATATGATCGGCGCCCTAACGTATAAGGAAGCAGAACTTAAGTCGAACCTGCTCACCGAGGATGACGAGTTAGGTCCCGAGCAAGTTGTGCTTGGTGAAGATACCGTGACAAAGCATGTCACGGCGGGATTTGATAGCTTAATTGGTCGATATTTTGAGGATGTCCGCTGCCACGATTTGCTTACCTTTCCGGAAGAACAAGCTCTGTGGGAGCGTATTGGGTTGTGGGAAAATCGACTCCGCCGAGCCTTATATTGTTCACCGATTGCTTTGCATGTTTTGTCTCGGATACCTGGACCTGAACAAAGCCGACTAGGGCGAATCCGTGAGGCCGTGGTTCTTTTACGGAAAGTGTCAGATGATCTAGCCCGGATGAAAAAACCATCTAAAGGGTCGCAGGTTTCGCGCCGTGCGCGTCGGGCTCGACGGCAGAAAAGTATTAGGCTTTGGCAGGATTGGATGGCAATATGCGAAGCGCTTGAATTGCCCGATAGCGTCTACGACATGTTGCAAAGTGAATTGGAGTCTGCCAATGAGACTTGTCCTGACGATATGAATATCCGTGTTGCATATCGTCTCTGGAGATGTGCGCAGAGAAAATTTGAGGATGCGCGCGCGGCTATGATGAAGGCCAATTTGCGTTTAGTCATTCATGTGGCGAACCGTTATCGCAATCGAGGCGTTCTATTTCTTGATCTTATACAAGAAGGAAATATGGGGCTGATGCGGGCCCTTGATAAATTCGAGCCTGAACGCGGCTTAAAATTTGTCACCTATGCCCATTGGTGGATACGGCAGGCGGTTAGTCGGGCGGTTTCAGAACAATATCGGACGGTTCGATTACCTTGCCATGTGGTGGAGCGTAAAGGCAAATTATATGCGGCAGATGAAAAACTTTGGGATCAATTAGGGCGTGCCCCCAGCGTCGCTGAATTGAGTGTGGCATTGGGCTGGACGACCACACAAGTTGAAAATCTACTCACTGCTATCCAACCTATCACCAGGTTGGAATATTCAGTTTCGGATGAGGGGCATGAACTGGTTGATCTCCTAGCAGATGAAGAGGAACTGAAACCTGAGGCCATGGTGGCAGATAAGCAGTTGAACTATCATTTGTCGGCTTGCCTTAATGCACTTCCTGAACGCGAAGCGTTTATTATCCGAATGCGCTATGGTTTTGAGTCTGAACGATCCCATACGTTGCAGGAAATTGCTGATGTTCTCGACCTAAGCCGTGAGCGAGTGCGACAACTTGAAAAGGTTGCCTTTGAACGCCTCCGCCAGCCTGAATGGAGCCAGATACTATCTGAGTTTGCGCAAACTGGCTAGTTGTGTACGGGGTCGTTACTGACATCTTCCCATCATTTCAGCTTATCTGGTACTTTCCTTCAAGCTGCATTATACTCATAATATGACGGGCGCGTTAGAGACTTTTTAAGGAGGCACCATGCGTAGATTCAAATTGACCATGACCAGCGTTGCCGTGTTGTCGATTTTGATGATGTTCACTGCATCGGTTGTTTATGCTGAAGACAAACCGGTTCAAGCAGACGAACTAAATGACGTTACAGCTGAAAAGATCCTTGTTGATGTATTCCTATTGCGTCCGGTTGGGTTGCTGGCGACCGCCTTTGGCGCTGCGACATGGTTGGTTACGCTTCCACTTACCGCAGCCTTAAACAACCATGAAATAGTCGGTAGAAAACTGGTTGGCGATGCCTGGGACTATACATTCAAGCGGCCTATTGGCCAGATAAAATAGTGATGTCCTAAGCTATGATAGGTATTGATGGGTTGCGACATCACGATTGACCAACAGTGTTAGGTCAGCTAGTACGGCCGGACAGAAGTTCCTTGATCACTCCCAATGTCGGATCATCTTTATAAGCAATGCGCTCTATCTTGCTAAACTGGCGGGGTAATTGCGGTACGCCGTAGCAGATCGATGTCCATGGTTGTGACTGCGCTTAACCCGCCCTCTAGGAGGTCCTTGGGTACATCGACTTCAGCCTGTCTTTTGCAGTTCACTCTTATCCCACGCTCTCTTCTTTCCATTGTTGAATCTCGTTTAGCGAATGGCCAAGCAGGTCGTGTAAGATTGCTTCATTGCGATGAGCCACAGGGACGCGTTCGGTCTGGCCGTGGCGCACTCGTCTGAAGCCCGCCGACATGCGGTTTTGACCTTACTGCTGGGACTCCATTTTAATCACACGTGCGCCCATGTCAGCAAGTAGCATGGTGCAAAACGGCATGGCTATAACCTGACCTAGATCACAAAAACCCTTTCATCTGATGTAAATGTCGATTTGTAAACCCATTCTCTACATACACCAAGTCAAAAAGAAAGGGAAGCCTGGTGGTGTTTTACGGTGCCAATTCGGCCTCGATTTTGCCTAAAATACAGAACTGATTAGTATTTGAAATTTAAGAGGTTATTGTACTGTATAGAATTTAGGCAAAGTGGACAGAGGCTTTATTTCTTCGTTATTTAGAGGTGGTTTTTCCCAGGTTTTCCCCAACAGCGGTGAAAAATTGTCTAACCTCAACAATACCAATAATCTAGTCAAAACTTGTCTTGGCTGTCTTCGGAATGGTTTGCAGGGAGATAAGTGCCTGACCAAAACGTTTTGCACATTTTCCACCCCCATTGTATTGCGATGCGGATTTCGGAATTTCCAGCCGCCGTGCGCCGATATGCAAGCGTTTATGTTTGGTTACCGAGAGGGCTGTGGTGCATGAGAGGCGTGTATGCTACAATGGGCACTCATCTCTCTGTCATCTAAAACATACTATTTATAAGGGGGAAAGCAGTGGGAAAACGTATCGTTTTTATGGGCGCTGGCGCTGTTGGTGGCTATGTTGGCGGCCATATGGCTCGTGTTGGAGAAGATGTCACGCTGATTGATCCATGGCCAGAACATATTGAGTATATTAAGGGCAACGGCTTGAATCTGAGTGGGACACAAGGTGAATACAATGTCCGGGTCAATGCATTACATTTGCATGAAGTGCAAAGCCTCTTCAAGACCCCGATAGACATTGCCTTTGTGAGTACGAAATCTTACGACACGGAATGGGCGACGATGATGATTAAGCAGTATCTCGCCCCTAACGGCTTTGTCGTTTCGTTGCAAAATAGTATTAATGAGGAGCGCATTGCAGGTGTGGTTGGCTGGGGTAAAACCGTTGGTTGTGTTGCCAGCACCATTGGGGTGGACGCGTTTAAGGCCGGCCATATCATGCGTACCCTACAACCGGGTGGCGAAACCTATACGATATTCCGGGTGGGTGAGGTGCACGGACGCATTACACCGCGTATTGAAGGTGTGGCGCAGCTGCTGTCGGTAGTTGACAGCGCCAAAACAACGACGAATCTTTGGGGTGAGCGCTGGACCAAGCTGACCCAGAATGCCATGGGCAACGGCATCTCTGCGAGTACAGGTTTGAACAGTAAAAGCATGATCGAAATGGAGATGACCCGTCGTTTGTCGATTAAACTCGGCGGTGAATCGATTCGGGTTGGACAGGCGCTTGGTTTTGAATTGGAGTTGATTCGGGGCATGCAGGCTGATAAGTGGGTGGCGGCCAGTGAGGGTGACCCTGCTGCCTTGGAAGAAATTGAAGGCGTCATGATCGCCGGCACCAAACGGATGACTGAGGCCGGTCGTCCTTCGACCGGACAGGATATTATCAAAGGGCGTCGTACTGAAATTGAGTTCATCAACGGTCTGGTTGCCGCTAAGGGAGAAGAGGTAGGGATCCCGGCCCCAACTCACGCAGCGCTTACCGAAGTGGTGAAGCGCGTTGAGCGGGGCGACATCAAGCCGAGCCCGGACAATGTTGCGCACATATAAATCAGCCCCTACCCCGGATGGTGGTGAATTTTACCCATCTAGATGATGGATTGGCGCTTCCCCCTCAAGATAGGTCGCGTCGCCGAATGGGTCTGGACCTGCGAATGCCCACAGGAGTTTCGCCTCGTCTTGTCCTGCGTTGCCCCACGCGTGTGGCGTATGCGGTGGGATAATCACGGTATATCCCGGCCCAACTGTATATCGCTCTGCTCCTACTTGAGCCCAGACTTTCCCTTCTAGCACCAGCATGGTTTCCTCGACCGTGTGTAGATGTAAAGGGGCACTAGCCCCTGGCTCGACCGTATTGATGAGCAAGCTGACACCCGTAGCGCCTAATTCATGGTTGGCGAGAAATTTGCCTCGAATACCAGGACGCATTTGCAACTCGGGGACTTTCTCGTGATCGATGAGTGGCATTTTCTTTCCTCCAAAATCAGCCTCTCCCGGGAGAGGGAAGTCTTACAAACAAATCATCCTGTTGGATTTAGTTTTGTTTACTCTGTAATAGCTCTCGGAGCTGTTGAATGGTATATTTGCCAGGTTTCTCGCGCGCTGCGGCCATCTCTTTAATGAGTTTCACCAACAGGCTGCTGTATGGCGTAGGAATGTTGTGCTCCCGTCCGAGTCTGGCAATTTCGCCATTAAAGTAATCGGCCTCCACCTCGCCACGTTGATGATGAAGATCCTGCCATAGCGACGCACGCCCTTTGAGTTCTTCCGTCTTCGGTACCTCCGGTATGACATCAAGGTTACGCAATTCAGCAATACGGTCTTCAATTGGTCCCATACCGGGAGGGCCCTCATATTGAATACCCACTTCACGTAATACCTCTGCCCCTTCTTCATACACGTCGGCCATCCATAAGCGCGCTTCTGCATCGGCACGCGCCACGTGGCTTGAAAAGCCGGTTAAACCCATCGCGGCGTTGTTGAGGTTAATCAACATTTTATTCCACTTGGCACGATCAATGTGTTCGGTCGTGTATACCGCCAAATCGGTCGTGTCCAAGGCTGCGGCGACATCTTTGGCGGCTTGATTCAGCCCTTGTGGAAACGTCCCAATACCGACTGGCCCGTTACCGGTGTGAATGACGATGCCCGGCTCTAAGCGCTTGGCGCCAATTAACACCATCACGCCGTTGACGTTTTGAAAATAGCGTGCCGCCACTTCCTCGTTGCGCACGCCATTCTGAGAGCAGAAAATGGGTATATTTAAATCGGCTGCTTGCCGCATATCCTGGCAAGCAGCGTCGCTGTGGAACGATTTAACGGCTAGAAAGATCGCATCGTCGGGGCGGAAATCGACTTCACTTGCATGCGCTACCACTGGAACTTTGAGGCTGTGGTTGCCGTGCACGCCGCGCAGTTGCAGGCCATGTTCCAAAATGGCCGCTCGATGTTCTTGTAAGGTCTCGATAAATAGGACTTCTTGCCCCGCTTTAGCCAGTTGTCCGCCAATAACGCCACCAATAGCACCAGCCCCGCAGATAACGAAGCGCATCGCGTGTTCTCCTTCCGTTGGTCAGATGATCATCGTTGTACAGCACGGGTATTGTACTAAAAACTTAAGACCAAAACCACGTAAACAGAACAGCGTCCATGATACCTTGATTTAAACGCTTTTTTAGCCTCGCCACCAGTCCTTTAATTTGTTACTGAAATTGATGTCAATAAATTCGACATGTTCCTGAACCACATGCTGCGGGCTAAGTCGGATGAAGTAGTAGAACGCCAGTAGAAACAAGGTCAGGTCATCTAACTGCCCAATGAATGGGATGGTGTCCGGTATCAAGTCAAGTGGCGACAGAATGTATAGAATAGTTAGTGGCATCATCGCTTTTAATCTGAATGGCACGCGAGGGTCTCGATTTAAACGGTAAAACAATCGCACAAAATTCGGCAGGTGCGGAAATAGGCGGATCAAAAACAGGCGAAACGATGCCTTGCTTTGTGTAGGTTTTTTACGTTTGAGGTGTCGCGGTTTCATCTCTCCACCATGCGAGAACCGACTGCATATGCCATTCTCATCAATTGTACAACTTAGGTACAGGAGATCAAAAAACAATCTTTTTCTGCTCAAGGTGGCGGCGACTTGCCGCCGTTGTTGCTAATTGCACCCCCAGGCGACCCCCAGATTGACGCTGCGGCAAGGCACTGCTACACTGCTTACGGTTGTCAGGGGGTAGGAATTGTCACGACTGTACAAGTGCAGGAGTCAGACGCATGAGTGATCTGCCAAAATTTGTCCATATTTACGAACAAGGCCCGCGTGAGGGCTTCCAGATTGAAAGCGCTGCGATCGCCACCGACGACAAAATACGCTTTATTGATGCGCTGTCTGAAACCGGTGTGAAAAAGATGCAAATCACCTCCTTTGTCAGCCCCAAGTGGGTGCCGCAAATGGCCGATGCCGATGAGGTTTGTGAACGGTTTACAGCCCAGCCGGGGGTCGCCTATACGGCCCTGACATTGAATGATAAGGGCAGAGAGCGGATGCGTAAATGGGCGCATAAATTGACCACTGAGGAGAAGCCTCGTAGCCTGATCTGGGCGACGGACGAGTTTTCCATGCGCAACAACAACCGTACCCGCCAGGAGCTCCTCTCCTTGATTCCGGCACGGGCGCAAAAGGCAAAAGAACAAGGTGCGACAGAGGCCACCATTGGCGCCGGCGCGGCGTTTGGCTGTAACTTTCATGGTGTGGTGCCATTGGATGATCTGCTCTGGGTCCTTGAACAG
>JAPULM010000615.1 GCA_027294925.1 bacterium | reverse complement strand
GCAGCGCTCAGCATTGTTGAGACAGGAGAGATGCAGGCGCAAGCCGACCGCATGGCTGCGCGGCTACGGCATGGCTTGCAAGAATGCTTCGACCGTCATGAAGTGTCCGCCTGCGTTTATGGCGATGCGTCTACTTTCCATGTTCACTTCGGCAATCGGTCGATTGAGGGGCTCGATGCCGGTACGCTTAAAAACGTCCCTGCGGCGATTCAGAGCCATTTTCGTCAGGCTTTGCAGAACCATGGTGTCGATTTGATGTCACGCACCAGTGGCGTCCTGTCCGGGGTTCATAGCGAAGCGGATATCGATGCGAGTTTAGAAGGCTTTGACGCCGCCATCAAGGCGATGATGCGTGAGGATATTATTCGTCCTGAGGCGTAACAGAAATCCCTTTTTCCCTTCCTCCGAGTAACCGGCAGCACGGGGTGCGGCTTGGACGTACACCGTGCGCCGCCTCACCCCATTCTCTGCCCAAGTAGCTGTTGGCAAAAACGTGCAACATTTTTGTCCATCGACACAGATTGGTCGAAGCGCTATGCCAAAATTTGTCGGTCTGTCCGCGGTGGGCATTATACTTTTGGCATCGGTCGCGCTATCTCAGGCTCGTGCAGATGTTGCAACTGCGATTCAGCTTTATCACGCGGCACGTTATGCTGAGGGGCGGATGATGCTTGAGCAGGTTTTAGCGACCCATCAAGATGATGCCGTTGCGCACTATTATCTTGGTAAAATATATATAAAGCTGCAGAATTATGATAAAGCGGTGGAGCATTGTAAGGCGGCTGTCAAAATCCAAAAGCAGAATGCCGAGCATCATTTTTGCCTGGGGCTAAGCTACGGGAAAAAAGCACAACGTGGGTCGTTTTTGGCTAAGGCGTTTTTGGCCCCGCGGATCAAAAAATCTTTCAAGCAAACCGTGGCACTTGATCCCAACCATATCCAGGCACGGGTTGGTTTGGCCAACTTTTATATACGTGCGCCTGCATTGTTGGGGGGGAATCTTGACAAAGCGTATGAGCAGGCAACAATTCTCCTCAAACTTGATGCTGAAAAGGGGCAAGCGCTGCTTGATAAAGTCCAGCAACGGAGAATCCGCCAGTCTAGTGCTGAAGCGGCAGCGCTAGAACTCCTGCCAGATTCCTAACCCTGCGTCGTTTTCATTAGGCGTTTGGCCTGTGATCCGTGGCCCCGATTCTCTCTCGGACCTCCATATAGGCGCGCAGCACCGCATTGATGCGCGTCTGATGGTAGTGTACTCCGTGTAATACTGGCGCTACACCGTCGCTCTCGTCAGCTTCCACCTCAAGGTGTTGAATTATGACGTCTTGAGTACAGCTCACGGACTGCACGCTAAGATGATCCGGCAGAGCTTCAATGCAGTGAACGAGAAAGCCCAATAGCCATTTGAGTCCAACCCCCACCGCACGGCAAATCCCCCGTAAGGAAAGGCGTTCGAGCAACAAGCGCTCAATGAGGCCACGCGTTTCATCCGAGACGAAGTACTGCTCGAAGCAGTCGACAAACTGACGGCTACAGTCCTTGCATTAGTGGTTCTGTTTGCCGTTGTGAATGTGACCGTTCTTCTTATACTTGGGTGGCTTGCAACGAGGACAGACATCCTGGATGACCATAGATTTGTGTTGACCTCCATTAGGTGGGTAAGCGTTTTGGGTCAACCATAGCATGGAATGGATTGGCGAGTATTACATAGAGTTCACTACCGCTGGATGACCACCTCAGCGTTGTCGACTAAGACCTGGGCAACAGGAAAGAAGCTTTCACATTATTGTGAAGCCCCCCTACTCAAGGGATTTCATAAACGCGACGGCGCGTTGGACTGCGCTGGAAACTTATTCTCCCGTTGAAACCCCCGAAGATCTTCTGCATGTCCTCTGAGAGCACTTTGATGGGACGTCCGGATCGATCTTCGCCCGTCGTGCTCATTAACACCGCTTTGGTCAGCAGACGACTGTTTGATGTCCCTTTGACCAAGACCGGATCACGTTCTTGTTCGAGGTACACCTGGGGATGCCGGACATGGGAATTTTCCCCGAACCACGTCTTCAATTGCTTAGGGGAGTAATCGCTTGCCCGCCCCGCCGTACTTACGTCGAAATAACCCATAAGGTACAGAGCAGGCTCCGCTGCACAATTCCACCCTTCCAGCCCGCAGTAGAAAATCAACATATCGCCCCGCTCGAGGCGGCGTAGACCTGCCTTTGGGCTGCTCGGATCACCATAAGTAAACGTCGTGAACTCAGGATCAACGTGTATGGATTGCTGTTGCTTCGCAGCCTGGCGCGAAGGTGGGAAATACTCGATGAGAAGTTTGCCATGTCGGCCCATCGTGTTTCCGAATGTGCGGGTATCAATGCCAAAACCATCGGGTATGGGAACGTACTCAAACGTGCCATCGCGAAACAACGGACCGTGAAGGCCACCGGTTCCGGTATCGATACCAATGCGCAACATAGCGACTTTCATCATAGCTTCCCCGGCAAGAGAGTTTGGAGCAACTTGCCAACGGTACACTTTTTCTGACTCCGCCCCAGGTGATATGACGTATAGAGAAGGGGCTGGGTCCACACATAACTCTGCTGCGGATTTCCAACAAGAAGTGCCGGCGTGCTCATCATTCGCGGTGTGGACCAAGTCAGAAAAATCGAATCGGTTTTTGATTTTTCTGACGTTGATCTTCAGTGGTAATGGCGTTCACGTCTCAACTCAGGGGCGTCCGGTTCACCCCAGGGATGCACATCCGGAAATGAGAAGATGAGCTGGTCGCCGTTAAGTTCAATCATCATTGATCTCCTTCGCCCCACTACCAGTTGCCGTCGCGGACTTCACGCACAAGCCGCAGCACCGCATGGTCGGGGGCGTCTTTCAACTGCCGAATAAGCTCGGCAAAAAGCTGCGGCCGCCGGCAGATAATCGCCTGCAATTCACGAGATACCTTGCCGGCCAGGGCGAGCAGCACATCGGGATCCTCATTCAGGTCGGCAGCCAATGCACCAATCGTCTTTTCCGATGGCGGCGGTTGCTCACCACGTTCGACCTTGCTCAGGTAAGAGGGCTGCACCCCGATCCGTGCGGCCACCTGGCGAACGGAATACGCTCGATCGCTTGCCCGCAGCTTTTCACGTTTATTTCGTAAGTATGTACTGAAATTTGACATAATGTATAGTATATACTACACACTACACAAAGTACACAAAATATAAAGGGCATGCGAAATTTCAGAACAGGCAGCACAGCATGGGCGTCCTCACCCTATCGGTCTGTAGCCACCATATTGAAAATGTCAAGTTTATGGATTGCTGATTGCAGACGTATCTCGACAGTGTGGGAAATCATCGTCGAGATGTTGGAAATTGCCGAGCAGACAGGGTGGCGGGATGACGGAGTAGTCGTGCAATCGGTGCTAAAAGTGACGATTTCGATGCTCAATGATTCCAACGACTTATAAAGACAAAAAGCTCTATCGCCAATAAAAACAAACACTTTCTGCTATTTCTTAAGATCTTGCCTAAAAACGCTGAAATTTGCCTCTGAAGAGGGCCATCGTCGTATATGCTTCGCCTCTGAGTTCAAAATCACGCGTTCTGAGTGACAAATGACGATACGACGGTCAGTTTGAGGCAAGATGCGCACGAAAATGGGGAATGAGCAGAAACTTATTGAATTGCAACGAGATACAGTTTTAACTGACTATAAGCCATTGATTTTACATGACGATGAAATCGTTACTTTTAGCACGAATTGCACGTCTACCCCA
>JAPULM010000614.1 GCA_027294925.1 bacterium | reverse complement strand
TTTGCCCATCGTGGGTTGGAGGATATTTTGCCGCTCGTGCCTGACCTGAGCGAGGAGGAGATCGCGCGTCTGGAAGTGACGCCGTACCCGGCCGAAACCTACACCGACGATATCATGCGCATGTCGGAAGGTAAGGCGGATCCGCTCTTGACCCGTTTGCTGGTCGACAACTCTTACCAGACGATTTGCT
Source organism: bacterium (assembly GCA_027294925.1). The sequence goes on along the minus strand of JAPULM010000614.1, from coordinate 13,443 downwards.
GGATGCAACGTTTGGGCGTGCAGTTTGAACTTTATCAAACCGCCGTGCAACAGGGTGGGCGCATTTACTTTCCTGCCGGCGCCGTGATCCAGTTCTGGAGCGGCGGGCCAGGCTTGGTGCAACGGCTGTTTCGTACGGCTGAAGGTCGGGGCATTGACGTGGTCTATGAGTCAGCGGTTATCGACTTGCTGCGCGACCCTGATGGGCGCATCAAGGGCGTCAGCGTACAGACGCCGGAGGGACCGAGGGATGTCCATGCCGGGGCTGTGATCCTGGCCTGCGGCGGTTTTGAGGCTAGCGATGAGCGGCGTGCCCGTTTCCTTGGCAAAGAATGGGAGTCGGTTATTGTGCGTGGCACGCGTCATAATACCGGGGAGTTGATCGACCAAGTCGAGGCACTAGACGCTCAGATGGTCGGCCATTTGGACGGTGCCCATGCGGTGCCAGTGGATGCCAGTGCGCCCGAGTTAGGGGATCTGGATCTTGGCGACCTCACCGCCCGCCTATCCTACCCGCTTGGTATCATGGTCAATCGCAATGGTCAACGCTTTATTGACGAGGGAATGGATTTCAAGTCATACAGCTACACCATTATGGGGCCGGCCGTTTTGCGCCAGCCGGGTGGCATCGCCTACCAGATTTTTGATCAGCAGACAGTCGAACGTCTTGAAGTCCGCTATGGCTCCGGTAGCTCGCCGGTGGCATCTTTTATCACAACTACCCGAGCGGTTCCGGTCTCATGCTGGGGGCCGTGTTCGGCCGTCTGGCAGGTAACGGGGCGGCAGCCTTTGCACTCAACCCATAACCTTCTTGCTGCTGTGAGGCGAAACGGGCTGATTCGTCGCCTGGGCCAACACCTACGATCCGCTCATCGTCCTGTCCTTTTCTCTTCATGAGGTTCACCATGATCGTGCGATTAGACGAAACCTTTGATCCCCGACAGGTCAACATGGCAGTAAGTCGATTCCGCACCACTCGCCGCGTTTTTCTGCAATACCTCGCCACGGCCTCTGCCATCAGCCTAAGCGGATGCGCGGTGGGGCGCGATATGGCTCAGCCGACCCGCTTTTCATTCGCCCCAGCCACGACAGAAGTGACCTCTCGCTCCGCCGTGGTCTGGCTACGGACAAGCCGACCCACGCCACTACAGGTGGTCTATGGCAGAGACCCCGACTTGGCGCAGGGAACCCCATCTCCCATCGTCCAGGTGACCGCCGCGACTGATCACACGATGGCTATGGAGCTGGCCAATCTCAAGCCGGGTCAGGATTATTTCTATCGGGGCATCATACCAAATGGCGTGCGGGGACAGGGTGTGCAAGGAAGCCGGGTGGGGCATTTTCGCACCGCCCCGGAAACGCCACAGCCGTTCCGTTTTGCCTGGAGCGGGGACATGCAGGCAGAGCGCCAACCGTTCCGGCTTTACGATCGCATTCTCGAGCAGAAGCCTGACTTTTTTCTCATGCTCGGTGATACGATTTATGCGGACCATCCCAGCATTTATGCCGCCCGTACGCTTGGCGCTTTTCGGGCTAAGCACCGGGAGAACCGCGCCGACTCCCACCTGCAAAACTTCCTCGCCAATGTGCCGGTCTATGCGATGTGGGATGACCACGAGGTGGCCAATAACTTTAACCAAACGCACCGTCTAATCCGCCTTGGTCGGCGGGCGTTTCGAGAATATTGGCCCATACAGGGACTGCAGTCGGACCCTTCCGTTTTGTATCGAACTGTGTCCTGGGGGCCAATGGTGGATCTGTTCTTACTTGACTGCCGACAATATCGGAGCCGCCAACGTGATGCAGATGGTCCTGCTAAAACCATGTTGGGCGCCAGCCAAAAAGCCTGGTTTAAGGAAGCGATTCGACAGTCCACCGCGGCCTTCAAGTTCGTCATCTCTTCCGTCCCGTTTCTCGGATGGAAAAGCACCGACAAATGGGCAGGATATGCAACTGAGCGCAATGAACTGCTTCACTTTTTCCGCAGCGAAGCCATCTCTGGTGTGATTTTCTTGAGTGCCGATGTGCATATGGCCAGGCACCTGACCCACGTCGACGGGGTCAAAGACTTTACCGCTGGCCCAGTCGCGGCCCGCCCCCTATGCGAAAACCGGCCCGGCCGGCAGCTACAGATGGCGTCCATCAGTGGGTTCATTACCTGCGACGCCTTCAACTACGGTCTGGTTACCGTGCGTCCGGAGGCGGACCCGCCTGAACTCGACATGCAGATTCTAGACGCAACGAACACGGTACTATATCAGACCCATATCGTCGCCACACCGAATCCATCAATCCAAACTTGACGGACCTACTAACCAGCTAGCCCACGTCTCGTTTGCCGGCCTTGGCAGAACGCCTTGCAGCGCTCAACAACGAGCGACTTAGTCAGACGGTTCCACCTGATAGACCCATGGACGGATCTTTTGATCACGAGCTCGAAACGCGGCGATTTCAGAATCCCGCTTCAGGGTCACGCCAATCGCATTCAATCCTTCCAGGCCGGCTTCTCGCCGCAAGGCGTTGATCTCAAACGTCAGGGTGTTGCCAAAGCCAAAGTTTTCGCCGGTAACCAAAATCTTGGCGCCTTGAAACGCTGCCTGGTTCATTTGGCACACCCATCGCCAGTCGTCGCTGGCACTGCCTCACCCAGGGTCATTGGCTTCTGCTCTAGCGTAGTAACCGCTCGCAGCAAGGTGTCGCACGGCCTGGACATGCAGCTCAGAATGAGGTAGGGTGGAGCCTCAAGGAAGCGGCCGGTAAGGCCGCGAATCTTGCGGGGTGCAAGTCCCCCACGCCGTCAATTGCCCGATTCGGGCGGCTAGCATATCGGATATGCGACGGATAGGAATTTTTAACATGGCTACCCCTTGCTACCGTACTGGGTCGATGTTGTCGTTGGTAAAGCCGGTGAGCCGTCGATCAGTTTGTAATGGATTCTTTCACCTCCGGTGCAAAAAGCTACGCGGGGTGCATCCATGCTAACGTCACGCGTGTTCCCAACCCTTGCCCTTAGCACCGTTTTGGCCTTGCTGCTCAATAGCGGGTATCTCGCCGCTGGGGCGGAGCCGACGTTGTTCTATCTGACCAATGTTGCCTTCCACACCGCTGGTGGTGTCTTGCTGCTCCCCTTGCTACTGCTCGCAGCCCGGCGGTTCAGGCAGTGGTGTCAGAGGACAGCGATGTCTCATAACGCCGGTCTGGCCACCGCCGGTTTCTGGCTGCTGGCAGCCGGGCTGCTTGCCGGGGTCGGATTAATCGTCTTGGGGAACTATCGCCCCCAGCGCTGGCTACTCTACACTCACATCGGCCTATGCAGCGCCGCCATTGCCCTTTTCCTACTAGCCCTGGCCTCACGACAGCAGCGTCGCAACTTTTCGTTCGGACAGCGCCGCGTTTGGCGTTTGACCTTGCTCACCACCGGTATTGCCGTGCTCCTTCCCGGTGCCCTCCTGGCCCTGCGCGCCACTCAACCCGACCCGTACCGAGTCGAAAACCCGCTGCTGCCGCCGCTGAGTCAGGACGGGGAGGGCATGTACGGCAAGCAGGGACCGTTCCATCCCGCCGGGCTGTTTACCAGCACCGGCGGTAAGATCCCATCCAATTTTTTTATGACCTCGAAACGCTGTGCCGACTGCCACGCCGATATTTACCGCCAGTGGTCGCAGTCGGCGCATCGCTTTTCCTCGTTCAACAATCAGTGGTACCGCAAATCCATCGAATACATGCAGGACGTGATAGGGATACGCCCCACCCGCTGGTGTGCCGGGTGCCACGACGTGGCGTTGCTGTTGAACGGCATGATGGACACCCCCGTGCGGCAGATTCTCGACACCCCCGAGGCCCAGGTCGGGCTGGCCTGCACCGCGTGTCACGCTATCACCCAGGTACGGGATACCATGGGGAACAGCGATTACCGGATTACCTACCCGGCCTTGAGTGACTTCATGGCCAGCGACAGTCGCCTGGTGAATCTGCTGCACGATTTTCTCGTGCGGGTAGATCCTGCCCCACATCGCCAGATGTTTCTCAAACCCTTCCATCGCGGGGCGCAGAGCCCGGCATTCTGCTCCACCTGCCACAAGGTGCATCTGGACACCCATGTGAACAACTATCGCTGGTTCCGGGGCTTTAATGAATACGATGCCTGGCAGGCCAGCGGCGTCTCGGGTTACGGGGCGCGCTCGTTCTATTATCCCGACCGTCCCAAAACCTGCACTGATTGCCATATGCCCCTGGTGCCTTCGGACGATCTGGGCAACCTCCGGGGCTACGTCCACAGTCACCGCTTTCCAGGCGCCAATACGGCCCTGCCCACGGCCAATAAGCACCCGGAGCAACTCGCCGCGACCGTGGCTTTTCTGCAGAGCGGCGTGGTGACATTGGATATCTTTGGCCTCAGCCCGGCGGCTCCCCTGTCCTCGAAGCAGCGGGCAGCGGGTGAGCCTGCCAGGGGTGCGGTTGCTCTATCCACCACCTTTCCCATCGGCGAGGAACAGGCGGCAGGGATTGGTCGTCGGGGCGGCAGTCTGTGGCCGGCACGTCCAGTGCTGGCGCCTTTAGATACGGTATCAGCCACCGTGCAGCGTGGCACTGCGGTACTCGTAGAGGTGGTGGTACGCAACCGTGGGGTGGGCCATTTCTTCCCGGGTGGCACCATCGATGCGTTTGACATCTGGATCGAGTTCAAGGCGGTGGACAACCTGGGGCAGGTCTTGTTCTGGAGTGGCGCCGTGGCTGACGGCGGCCGCGGTCCGGTCGAGCCCGGGGCGCACTTCTATCGCGCCTTCGTGGTGGATCAACATGGCAATGAGATCAACAAACGCAACGCCTGGGCGGCGCGTGCGGTCGTCTATGCGCGTGCGATTCCGCCAGGTTCCGCCGATGTGGCGCACTTTCGCCTGTTCATCCCTGAGCATGCTGGGCAACGCATCACGCTAACTGCCAAGCTGAACCACCGTAAGTTTCGCTGGTGGAATACCCAGTGGGCCTTCGCCGGCGTGCGCGACCCACAGCAACCCAGGTTTGCGCTGAGTCCCCATTATGACGACGGCGATTGGGTGTTTACCGGCGATACCTCGACGGTTTCTGGCCCGACCAAGGCCATTCCCGATCTGCCCATCGTGGTCATGGCCCACGCCACTGCCACAATCTACGCTACCGACACCCCAGGCAGTGTCTTTAATCCTCAGTCTTCGGTCCTCCGTCCTCGGTCTGCAACGTCCAGTCCTCCGTCCTCGGTCTCCAACCCCCGTGAGCGGTGGAACGACTACGGTATTGGATTGCTGCTGCAAGGTGATCTGCGCGGCGCCGAGGCGGCTTTTCAGCGCGTTGCCGATCTGGAGCCGGAATATGCCGATGGTTGGGTCAACCTGGGGCGTGTTCGCTTACGCGATGGCGATATCGACGGTGCACGGCAGGTCTTGACCAGAGCCCTGAGGCTGGCTCCGACATTGCCTCGAGCACGTTTCTTTATGGCCATGGTGCTGAAAAGCGAGGGGGATTACGAGGCTGCGTTGTCCCGTCTGCGTCAGGTCGCAGCCGCGTATCCGGACGATCGTGTGGTGCGCAATCAAATGGGACGGTTGTTGTTTTTGTTGGGACGATACGCAGAGGCGCGCTCCGAGCTAGAACGCGTCCTGCGCATCGATCCGGAAAATCTGCAGGCGCACTATAACCTGATGCTCTGCTTACGGGCCTTGGGAGATGAGGCGCGGTCGGAGATCCATCACACGCTATTTCGGCGCTTCAAGGCCGACGAACCTGCCCAAGTCATTGCCGGCATTGCACGCCAGCGCTATCCGGGGGCCAACAACGAGAGTCAGCCGGTGCACGAGCACCAGTCCATTTCATTGCCGCCCGCCTCTTCGTATACCTCGTCACTTTCGTACCACCCCTCTGCCTCAAAAGCGACTCACAGGAATAGGTAAGTCATGCAAATGGACGGATAGAGGGTTTGAAAGCCTTTTTCGCCCGGCTGTCACAGCGGCTCGCAGCTAGGCGTAGCACGGCAATGCGCGGTCTGGACATGCAGATCAGGATGGGTTAAGCTGAAGCCTTAGAGGGGTTCGCGGTGCGAGGGCCTCGGGACGGCTGGCTGGGAGGGGGGATATCAAACGGCATTTCAAGACGTAATAGGGATGAGATAAGTGGTCAGTCGGGTAAAACATATCGTCTATAGCACGACAGGGGAAATAGGACACGACAATGACGGTGAAGATCGGCGTGGATAACGGTGGAACGTTTACTGATTTTATTTTGCTGGATGACGGCCGGGTGGAAATTTTCAAAGTCCTCTCGACACCAGACAATCCTGCCCGGGCAGTCCTTCAGGGCTTACGCCATTTGCATCCCAGCCTGGCCGATGTCAACATTGTGCACGGCTCCACGGTGGCAACCAATGCGCTGCTGGAGCGCAAAGGCGCGCGCACGGCGCTCATCACGACGCAGGGTTTTGAGGATGTCCTGGAAATCGGCCGTCAGACGCGTCCGGATCTTTACGATCCGTTTGCCACCAAACCACCACCACTGGTCCCCACGCGGTTACGCTTCGGTGTGCCCGAGCGTGTAGCTTACAACGGCGAGGTGCTTACACCGCTTTCTCCCGAAGATATTGATGCCGTGCTCGAACGCGTGCAGCGGTCCAAACCTGAGTCGCTAGCCATCTGTCTGTTACACGCCTACGCCAATCCGGCGCACGAAGAAGCGCTTGAGCAAGCCGCCGCCCGTTTGCATATTCCCATCTCTGCCTCGCATCTGGTGTTACCGGAGTTCCGAGAATATGAGCGCTGCAGCACCACCGTCGTCAATGCCTACTTACGCCCCATCATGCAACGCTATTTGCGCACCCTGATGTCTGACCTCAGCGGGGCGCGTCTGAGCGTTATGCGTTCCAATGGCGGCATCATGTCGGCCCACCGCGCCCATCAAGAGGCCGTGCACACCGTACTTTCCGGACCGGCTGGTGGGGTTGTCGGCGCCTTTCGTCTGGCCCAAGATATTGGCTATACACGCGCCATCACGTTTGATATGGGCGGCACCTCAACCGATGTTTCGTTATGTGACGAGCAGCCTCGTACAACCAATGAAACGATCGTCGCAGGCTGTCCGGTAAAAGTGCCGGTAATCGATATCCACACGGTAGGCGCCGGGGGAGGCTCGCTGGCCTATTTGGACCATGGTGGCGCCCTGCAGGTGGGCCCGCAAAGCGCCGGCGCGGACCCAGGGCCGGTGTGCTATGGTAAGGGACGCGATCTTACCGTTACGGACGCCAATTTGTATTTAGGCCGCCTGCATCCGGACTGGTTCCTAGGCGGCCAAATGCAGCTCGACGTCAAACGCGCCACAGAAGCGGTAGAAAGCTTTGCTAGACAGTTACGCCTGAGTCCTGAAGCAACCTGCCAGGGCATTTTAGAAGTGGCGAATGCGAACATGGAAGGCGCCATTCGTGTAATTTCGGTCGAACGTGGCCACGATCCGCGAGAATTTGTGCTGGTCTCGTTTGGTGGAGCAGGCGGCATGCATGCCGCCGATATGGCGCGTCAACTGTCTATTCCGGAAGTATTCGTGCCAGCCAATGCGGGCATCCTATCGGCATTTGGCATGGTTATTTCCGATTACATGCAAGAATATGTCCAAACGATACTCATCCCGGCAGCGGATTTTAGCGCCGCGCGGGCCGAGGCGGCATTCCAGGAATTGGAAATGCGCGGTCGCCAGGGCATGCTGGACGAAGGTGTCAGCCCTGATGACATCCACCTCACACGCCTCCTCGATATGTGCTACGTCGGTCAGTCATTTGAACTCATCATACCGTATACGCCAAACTTTGAAGATCAATTCCATCGCCGCCATGATCAACGCTACGGTTACGAAGATAGCAGCCGCGCCACACAAGTTGTCAATGTACGTATTCGTGTCAGCGCGCCTTCGGGTGCGACCTATCACGCACCCCAGGCAGCAGAACAACGCGGTGATGGCCGACAGGCGCAAGTCGATATGATCTCGATGTTCGACCATGACCACTGGCAAGAAGCTTCGGTATATGACCGCCAACACCTGCGGCCGGGAGACCGCTTGCACGGGCCGGCCCTGGTGACGGAATACAGCGCTACCACGGTGCTGCCGTCTGATTTCAGCGGACGCATTGATAGCCGCTACAATCTGCTCTTACAGGCTGACAGGTAAATCAAAATCGCAAATCGGGAGAGGCTGCATGGATTACGATCCCATCCGTCTGGAAGTCTTTAAAAATCTCCTGCGTGGCATTGCCGAAGAAATGGGCGTCACGCTGTGTCGTACGTCTTTCTCGCCAAATATTAAAGAGCGGCGGGATTTTTCCTGTGCGTTGTTTGACGGGCAGGCACGCATGATCTCCCAGGCAGCCCATATTCCGGTCCACCTGGGGGCCATGCCGATGTCCGTCCTGCATGCAATCGAAAATGTTGAGATGCAGCCTGGCGATGCTGTATTGGTCAACGACCCCTACGGCGGCGGTACCCACCTGCCTGATATTACCTTGGTGACGCCGATCTTTATTGCTGACCACCCACGCCCGGTGTTCTTCTCCGCCAATCGCGCCCACCATTCCGATGTCGGTGGCATGACGCCTGGCTCGATGCCCTTATCGACAGAGATTTTTCAGGAAGGACTGCGTATTCCACCGGTCAAATTCATCGTTGATGGTACGGTGCAGGGCGATATCCTGCAGCTGATCCTGGCCAATGTGCGGACGCCGCGCGAAAGGGAAGGGGACCTGACGGCGCAAATCGCCGCCAATCGCACCGGGGAACGACGCCTACGAGAGGCTGTGTTAAAGTACGGGCTCGAAGAAGTGCTGCGCTACAGCGCTGAGCTGCAAAACTACTCGGAACGCATGACACGCCATGTCATCGGTGAGATCCCGGATGGCACCTATACATTCGAAGACTACATGGACGATGATGGTATTAGTACGTCGCCGGTAAAGATTCACGTCACCGTGCGTGTCAATGGTAACGAGGTAGAGATCGACTTTGCCGGCTCTGATCCCCAGGTGCGCGGTAGTGTCAATACGAACTTCGCTGTCACCATGTCAGCCGTCTACTATTGTATTCGCACCCTGGCCCGGCAACCGTATCCGTTCAACTATGGCTGTATGGCACCGGTACACATCATTGCCGATGACGGGTGCGTGGTCAACTGCACCTTCCCCAGCGCCGTTGCCGGCGGCAATGTCGAAACCTCGCAACGGATTGTGGATGTGGTTCTAGGGGCTCTGCACAACGCCATGCCGGACCGCGTTGCAGCCGCTAGCTGTGGCACGATGAACAACGTGACGGTGGGAGGCTATGACCCGCGCAACGGGGAACATTTCACCTATTACGAAACCATTGCCGGCGGTCTCGGTGGCCGTCCTGGCCTGCCGGGGCTGCACGCCAGCCACGCGCATATGACGAATACGCTAAATACCCCGATTGAAGCCCTGGAACATGCATACCCGTTACGGGTGACACGCTACGCCATTCGCCATCATTCCGGCGGTAAGGGTAAGTACCCAGGCGGGGACGGCATCACCCGAGAAATGGAATTCCTCGGCGACGCCCAGGTCACCATGCTCTCCGAGCGGCGCAAATTACGCCCATATGGCTTAGAAGGCGGCGAAGCCGCTAAAAGCGGCGAGAACGCCCTGCTGCATCACAACCGGCGCCGCAAGCTAGCGTCGAAATTCAATATGCATGTCGAGGCGGGAGATCGTTTGATTATTGCCACGCCCGGCGGCGGCGGTTACGGGACAAAAGACAAAAAGCCAACGCAAGGGTGAGAACGCCTAGCGTTGTCGCTTTACATCTCACGTAGCTTAAAACGCTGGATCTTGCCGGTTGCCGTCTTTGGCAGGTCATCAACAAACTCAATCCAGCGTGGATATTTATAGTGCGCAATTTTGTTCCTCACGAAGTCTTTTAACTCTGCCTCTAGTTCAGGCGATGGGGTAACGCCCTGGCGGAGCATAATATAAGCTTTTGGTTTAACCAAATCGTCCTCGTCCAGCGCCCCGATGACAGCGGTTTCAAGCACGGCTTGATGCTCGACGATGGCATTTTCAACCTCGATTGGCGACACCCAAATGCCACCCACCTTGAGCATGTCATCTGAGCGCCCGGCAAACCAATAGTAACCCTCATCATCGCGGCTAAATTTGTCGCCCGTATTGAGCCACTCACCCTGCATGGTTTGTTGAGTTTTACGATGTTTATTCCAATAGAACGGCGACGTGCTATCACCCCGCACAAGTAATGTGCCAACCGTATCTACGCCAAGCTCATGGCCGTCCTCATCGACGATTTTAGCCTCATAGCCAGGCACAACCTTGCCCGTGCTACCCGCCCGCAAGGCGTCGGGGCGGTTGGCAATGAAGATGTGCAACGCTTCGGTAGAGCCAATGCCGTCACAGATATCCAAGCCAAAACGATCCTTCCAACGGCGGTACAACTCTGGCGGCAGCGACTCGCCAGCCGATAGGCAAAGCCGCAGCGAGCTGAGATCGTACCTCGACGACGCATTTTCCACCTGCAGCATCTGTGCATATAGGGTTGGCACACCATAAAAAATAGTCGGCCGATAGCGGCTGATGGTTTCAAACATCGCTTCAGGAGTAGGGCGGTCCGGCAGCAACACAGCAGACGCGCCCACCCGCATCGGCATATACATGTTATTGCCAAGGCCATAGGCAAAAAACAATTTGGCAGCCGAAAAGGTTCGGTCTTGCGCCGTCATCTGCATGAACTGTTGGCCAAATAAATCGCTCACGTACAACATATCGTGCTGCAGATGCACCGCCCCTTTAGGAACCCCCGTACTACCCGAACTGTAGAGCCAAAACGCCATATCGTCTTGACTCAAGGGTTCGGCTTGCAATGAGCTTGAGGCATTGTTCAGCAGCGCTTGAAAGTCTAAATAGTTCCCCGCCTCACCCACCACGATGACATGCCGGAGATATTTTAGATCATCGTGAATCGATGCAATTTGTGGCAGTAGGGCTTGGCTAACGATGACGCTCTTGGCACGACTATCATTAATCAGATAAAGATAGTCAGACGGCCGCAGAAAGGTATTCATCGGAACCGCAATGGCGCCGATTTTGATGGCGCCAAAAAAGCTATAAATAAACTCGGGGCAGTCGAGCAGCAACAGCGCAACGCGGTCCTCAATCCCTATACCTAAATCGCGCAGGGTGTTGCCAGTGCGGTTGACATTCTCCAAAACTTCCGCATAGGAAACTTCCTGATCCTGATACAATATTGCTGTCTGATCGCCACGCCCAGCTTCGACATTAGCGTCGACATACGCCGTGGCGATATTTAAGCTATCGGGAAGCGCCAACTCATCCATAATTCTGACCCCACTGATGATGCAAAAAATCGCCATAGCCAACCAGGACAAGCCAATAAAAGATGCCAACATAGCATCGCGTTACAACGGGCACCTACTTTCGCCGGTATCATGGTGAGGTAAAGTTTACGAAGGTAGCAGACGCATTGCAAGATCGGTAATGATCAGAGAGGGACTTCTGCCTGGTTGTACTTCCATCCATCCACGTGTAATATAGTTTGGTTAAGGCCGAGTACTGAGTAACCAGACATAAATGCTTACATAGCGGAATAACACCTTTTCTTTCAATTCCGCAATCCGCGTTCCGCATGAGTCTGCCAACCGCTAAGTATCATTAAGGAGCCATCGCATCGTGAAAATGCAAGGCAATTACACATTACAAGCCCCACGTGACAAGGTATGGGCGTTTCTCATGCAACCTGAGTCAATGGCAAAGATCATGCCAGGCTGCGAACGGTTGGAAGAAGTGGCGCCAGACACCTTTGAAGCCACCCTAAAACTTGGCATCGCCGCAGTGCAAGGAACTTATGCAGGCACGGTACAACTGTTGGACAAGACGGCGCCAAGCCACTTTCGCATGCTCATCGACGGTAGCGGCACGGCCGGCTTTGTCAAAGGTGAGGCAAGTATTGATCTGACCGAACAGGACGGCGTAACCGTACTCACTTATAATGCCGACACGCAGGTTGGGGGACTGATTGCCAGCGTCGGACAACGGATGATCAGCGGCGTGGCTAAGATGATTATCAATCAGTCGTTAAACAAGCTTAGTGAAGAAATCGATCGCCAGTAGCTTTACCGACTGGCTCATAAGAGGAGGTCAGCATGGCCCGTCAGTTTCACGATGGCCGGCAGGACGGACTAGAGCCGCTTGAGAGTCTCAACCCGGATCATGTACACAGCTTCTCCGATCTACTCAAGGCCATGCAAAAGACCGCCTTTGGAGGACGCCAGATCGGGGAAGCGTTTGACGTCATGCAAGCGATGATAAACGATCCCGACTGCCTGGTGGTGGCAACCCTATCCGGCGCCATGACGGTAGCTAAAATGGGCACCCTGCTATGCCGCATGATCGATCATGGCATGATCAACGTTATCATCGCCACCGGCGCCCTGCTCACCCATGGTCTAACCGAGTCGCTTGGCCTGGTGCATTACCGGTTACCGCGTGGCGCGTCGGATACAGAACTGCACGCGAAGGGTTACAACCGAGTGTATGACACGATCGAAATGGAAGCCAACTTGTATGACGTTGAGAAAGTCGTGCATCGCGCCCTGGATCAGCTCGATGCGCAGCAAATCTGGTCTTCCGCCACCATCACCCGCATGATCGGACAGATTCTAGATGAAGATTATGCGGGTGATGGCGTCCTCAAGAGCGCTTATCGCCAGGGGGTACCGGTCTATATTCCAGCTTTTACAGATTCCGAAATGGGTTTGGACCTATCGTTTTGGGCCATGCGTCGCGCCATAAACGAGGGCCGTATTGCGTCAAACAGTGATGCTAATCCGCAAAGGCTCAGTGATCTATTGGCTCAACTTCCACCATTCAACCCGTATCAGGACCTGCAGCTCTACGCGCACGACATTGTGCAAGCGTCCCGAACGGGTATTTTTACCATCGGTGGCGGTGTACCGCGTAATTGGGCCCAGCAAGTCGGACCCTACATCGATTTTATGGCTGAGCGTCTCGACCTCGCACAACGCGTGCCACGCTTCCACTATGCTGTACGGCTATGTCCGGAGCCCACCCATTGGGGTGGCCTCAGCGGTTCAACCTATGCGGAGGGTATTTCGTGGGGGAAATTCGTGCCGCCTGAGGATGGTGGGCGTTTCGCAGAGGTGTATGCGGATGCGACCGTCGTCTTACCACTACTGGTTCAAGGGCTTCTGGAGAGCCAGCGTGCATCCCCGGGGCCCAAAAAAACGTTTGTACCTAGTTTAACGCCGAGCAAACCGTTACAGGCACCTCAATGACACTGCCCATCCTGCACAAGGGCCAGCATCAGGCGATGCACCGCTGGGCTATTCCAAGGCCGGGGGCCAGTTACCTTGCCGATTAGATGTCCCGAGCAAT
>JAPULM010000613.1 GCA_027294925.1 bacterium | reverse complement strand
CACCACTGGCATCGTGTCGGCTCACTTCATCCCCTACGCCCAAGACAAGGGTATGGCCCTCACCACCGCGGCCACGGCCTTTGGGATAATGAGTTTCCTGAACATCGCAGGCGTGGTCATCGCCACCGCCCTGGCGAACACATTCCAGCGGAAGAACCTCCTGGCGACGGTGTACGCCATGCGGGGCCTGGGCTATGCCATCCTTGTTGTGGCGCCTGCCCCCTGGAGCATATGGGGCTTCGCCGTCATCATGGGCTTCTCCTGGATCGCCACCCTGCCTCTCAATACCAGCCTGACCGCAGACATCTACGGCCTCAAGTATCTGGGCACGTTGTCCGGCGTCGCCTCCTTGGTCCACCAGGTGGGCTCCGCTGGCACAATTCTGCTCGCCGGCATATTGCGGGACGTTACCGGCTCCTACGACCTGCCCTTTGCCATCGCCGGCTCCCTGCTGCTGCCAGCAGCCCTGGTCAGCTTCTCAATCAGGGAGAAGAAGTATTCGGCCACGTACCAGGAGGCCGTCGCATGATCCTCTACTTCTCTTATTGAGGCCGCTTTCTGAGATCAGGGCTCCGACACCGCGTATGCCGTCACAGGGCGGAGAGTGTCGTCATCAATCAGCTCGTAGACCACGATAATGTATAAGTTGCATCTGGTGTGTAGCCAGCTACCGAGACACAGTCCCTTCTATCCAACAGGCGGAAACGACTGATAAATAATCGGCCGCACGTGGTCGGCAAAGCCTTCGGCGCGCAAGTATGCCGGGGTGGTTTTCATAAGAATCCGACGATAACTCTGATCCTGGGGATGTGCGTCGCCCTGCCCGGTGGCAGCCGCACGGCGCTGAAAGAACGCCTCGATTTCATCCGGGTCGTCGACAATCTCACAGCGCCCCGCTACCCATACGTTTTTCGTATAGCCAAGCGCGTTGTACGGCTCCCCTTCGGCATCGAGAAACAGATAGCCGACAAGCGGATTGTTGCGAACATGGGTTAGCTTCACATGATGATGCTGACTGACGGTTTGAATGGTCCACCCTTCGACAAAAGTAGAGACCGGGCGCATCGCAGGCAGGCCATTTTTTCGCGTTGTGTGCAGAAACGATAGGGTTCCACTACGATACTGCGAGATGAAGCTGTGAATGGCTTCACGGTAAGTTTCGCCCTCAACCAGATCAATGGGGCGCTCCCGGTCCCAAATGTCGCCCATCGGTATTGCTCCTTTATCCTCCGCTTACGCAACAGGCGAATGCTGCTGGAACCAATCGACGATAGCAGAACCGTGCGCTGCCCAGACGCCTTGACGGCGCATGATCGTTGCGAGCGCGGTATCCAGGAAGCCAATGCGGAACGGCTGACCGATGAGCCAGGGGTGTAGGTTCAACACCAATAGACGCCCAGTTTGCGCCCCATCTTGGTACAACACACCAAAACTCTCAGCCAGTAAGTCACAATAGCGATCAATCGGCACCCGGCGCTCCCACAAGGCTTGGGTGTCATCGAGTTCCAGCATGATGGGCAGGGCGCAGAGTTCCCCCTGTGCGGTGGTCATACGATAGGGTTGCTCATCATTGGCCCAGTCACATACATAGCGAATACCGGCCTCAGACAGTAATTGTGGGGTGCGGGTCGATTCGCCGTATTCCGGACCGAGCCATCCCAGCGGCGCCTTACCGGTGGCTTGGGTCAGGGCCTCGATCGAGGCTTGAATATAGTCCCGTTCCTCCTGCTCACTCATGCCACTGGTGATCATGCGGCTCACCGAGACGCCGTGACCGATGATCTCACAGCCCCGCGCCAAGCAATGCTGGACCAGATAGGGATAGTGCTCAGCGGTAATCACATCCATCGCAATGGTGACCGGAATAGCGTGCTTCTCCAGCACATCCAGGAGGCGAAAGATGCCCACCCGGTGGCCGTATTCGCGGTGCGTCAGACGGGCATAGTCCGGATACGGCAGCCGGCCCAGTCCACCGGCCAATCGACTGGCTTCGAAATGGCCCTGCGGTGGCTCCCATTCCATATGTTCCAAATTCACCACGACACAAAGCGCCACCCGCGCCTGCTGCGGCCAGCGCAGCACGCCACGCGTGCTAATGGGCGACCAAGCGTGATGTTGATGATCCATACCGTAACGGCGTTCTGCCGGCATTGTTGCACTCCCTTAAACTGAACCGCTCGAGATCGGCGTTCTGCTTCACCTTGCTCAACCTGTTGATCGAGCAACGGCGGAGAATCGCGTACCCATTTCAGATCGGATTTAGCCGCGCCGATTCAACTGCTGCGTGTGAGCCACCATTGCATCGTAGTAATGCGCCATATAGTACTCGGCAATCTCATCCGCAGTGGTTTGCCACACACCATCATGCGACATGATATAACGCAGGATGTCGTCCAACCACCGGATACGGTGCGGTTGCCCGATCATGTAGGGATGAAGGGCGATGCACATCACACGTCCGCTCTCGGCGCCTTCTTTGTACAGCTGATCGAACTGCGCTTTACAAATACGCGCGAAGTATTCGCCCTCGTAGTGGGCACGGAAGACCGGCACATCGTTGAGTTCAATCGAGTAGGGCACCGACACCAATTTCCCCGCCTTGACTCGAATCGGCACCGGTTGGTCGTCGTGTAGCCAATCGGTATGGTAGATAAGTCCCGCCTCGGCCATCAGGTCCGGGGTGCGCACCGTGTTGGCAAGTGCCGGCCCGAGCATGCCTTTGAGCTGTTTGCCGGTATGCCGTTTCAAAGTCTCGATATTATCCTGGTAAAATTCCCGCTCCTGTTCCTCCGTATAAGTCGTCAGGTAACGGGTATTGTAGATGCCATGACTCATAAAATCCCAATTCCGTTGCACCATCGCCTCAGCAATCTCCGGGTAGTGCTCCAGGACGGCAAGATTGAGGGAGACACAACACTTGATGTTGTAGGCGTCGAGGACCTCCAGCATGCGCCAGAACCCAACCCGATTACCATAATCGCGGTAGGTGTATTGTTGCACATCAGGATACGGCACGCGGGGCCAAGGGTTGCGGACGCCATCAAACTCGGGTACATACTCATAGTGCTCAATATTCGGCGCCACCCAGAATGCAACGCGGGCGTTATTCGGCCAGGTAAGGGGCGGCCGATCGATGATGGGACAGTAGTCGACACGGTACGGGGGTAATGTCATATCATTCGTCTCCTGTAAGAGCTGCTTTTCATTTCAACAGGAAATCTCTGCTTTCAACCACATTTGCGCCTCCCGTGGCCCGCATGCTTACGCCTGTCCGTCTACGTGGATAAATCTGCCAATCATGCGGATCAGTTTATTCAAAAACAACGTACCCACAGACAAAACGAACAATAAGCCAAGTGTCCCGATGAGTTTTAACCCGAGATCCGAAAAGTCCGTTAGCCAGATCATCAGGATACCAATCGTCACCCCCACGACGAGACAAATCA
>JAPULM010000612.1 GCA_027294925.1 bacterium | reverse complement strand
GCACCCGTATACTCTGGCGCGGGGGCTCTACTGGACAACGATCCTGCATCAGTTGCGCCGGGAGTGGCAGATGGTCTACGAGCGCGCCGAAAAGGCGATTACTGTGGCAGCCGAACAGCAGATTGCGCTCGTGTTGGCGTTAGGACCGATCATGCGCGGCTGGGCTCTGGCCATGCAGGGACAGGCGGCTGAGGGCCTGACGCAGCTGCGCCAGGGTATGGAGGCCTATCGGGCCACCGGCGCAGAACTTCAGCGGCCACATTTCTTGAGCTTGTTAGCCGACGTGCATAGGGTCATGGGGCAACCAGAGGCAGGGCTGACGGCGTTGACCGAGGCCTTGGCGCTGATCGAGAAAACCGGAGAGCGCTACTACGAAGCGGAATTGCATCGGCTCAAGGGAGGACTCCTCCTCCAGACTGGAGACGCTGAAGCGGAAACCTGCTTCCACCAAGCCCTCGACGTCGCCCGCCGCCAACAGGCCAAATCCTGGGAGCTGCGCGCCGCCACCAGCCTCGCCCGCCTGTGGCAGCGCCAGGACAAGCGCCAGGAGGCTTACGACCTGCTAGCCCCGGTGTACGGCTGGTTCACCGAGGGATTTGACACGGCGGATTTGAAGGACGCGAAGGGGTTGCTGGAGGAGCTTTCGTAACCGTAATGATGAAGGCTGCTTAAAAGCGCAACAATACTTATGAGGCCAACTATGACTAAGGAATAGAGGGATCAATCCATGTTATACTGCTCAACCATTCACCTTTCCCGCCCGGATATAGACAAGATAGACGAGGAGGCACACGATGGCGACCCACCAAAGCATTAGTGGGGCCACGGATGAAGAATTTATGCAGCGTATGGTCACCACGTATCCGGAGCGCTTTGGCGAGTCCTTCTGGGTCTATTTTGCGTCAGAGGTTGGTGCCTTCTTGCCCTCAACTTCCGTCATGGTCGATCTGGGTTGCGGGCCTGGCTTATTCTTGCGTGATATTGCAACGCGTTATCCGCACGCCACCCTATACGGGTACGACGTGACCCCAGTGATGATTACACACGCCGAGGGACTCGAGTGGCCCGCGGCGACACCCCCACTGGCGGTTCACGATGTGGTAACCGAACCGCTACCGCTGGCGGCCGGCTCGGTCCATCTGGTGAGCATGATGTCCGTGTTGCATCTGTTCGACGATCCCTTGAGCGTGCTGGTCGAGATCCGGCGGGTTCTGGCGCCAGACGGGATGTTTTTCCTCAGGGATTGGATCCGCAGTCCGCTCAAAGATTACCTGGCTCGGCGTCAGGCGAACATGGGTGAGGCACCGGTCGTTAGCCGTCAGCGTGGGTTTCGGCTGTTTCCGGTACACAACAAATACACGGTTGAGGACTGGGAATGGTTGCTGTCGGAGGCAGGTTTTACCATCCGAAGCCGCATGCAACTGCGGCCAACCCATCAGATATTCGTTGCGACAGTCACAGGGGATGGATAGGACAAACAGTGCGACTAGGCCCTGTGGATCGAAGGGAGTTGGAGGCTGCGGTGCCCCCATGAAACGTTGTTCGTCGTCCAGCAGGTGCAAATCCTGCCCGTCCAAGGTTGAGCCCGCCTGTACCAGCAGCAGGACAAGCGCCAGGACGCCTACGATTTGCTGGCGCCGGTGTATGGCTGGTTCACCGAGGGATTTGATACGGCGGATTTGCAGGAGGCGAAGGGGTTGTTGGATACCTTGGGGAGGTAGTTTGGTCGGCATCGCGGATGCATGTGCCCTGGATGGTCTCAACCTCGCGTATAGGTCTCTGGACCGGGAGCGCGAATGAGACCATTGGAAACCGAGGTCGTCTATCAATTTGACCTCGATGTGTGGATCATCTCTATAGGAGGGACATCATGTTACGTACCCCTTTATGCGACCTTCTGGGTATTGAGGTCCCAATCATTCAGGCTGGCATGAGCCGATTCACCTCGGCTGAGCTGGTGGCGGCCGTGTCGAATGCTGGCGGTCTGGGTAGTCTGGGGTGCGATCTTCGGCCTGTCGACGACCTCACACGGCAACTGGCACGGATTCGTGAGCTGACCGATCGGCCCTTCGCGATCAACCATCTGCTGCTCACGCTGGACGACGAAGCCTTCGCTCGCACCCTGGAAGCCAGGCCGCCTGTCGTTTCCCTTGCCGGCGCCGACCCTGGGGAGCTGGTCCAGCGGGCGCACGATGCAGGCGCACGAGTTATACAGCAGGTCCATACGGTGCAGCAGGCATGCCAGGCAGCTGAGCGGGGCGTGGATGTGATTATTGCTCAGGGCACCGAAGCGGGTGGCCACGGGGGCACTGTGGCCACATTAGCCCTCATCCCGCAGGTCGTCGACGCGGTGCGTCCCATCCCGGTGGTGGCGGCCGGGGGCATCGCGGATGGGCGCGGACTGGCCGCTGCCTTGATTCTCGGCGCAGACGGGATCAATATCGGCACCAGATTCCTGGCCTCGGTGGAAGCGCCCATCAGCCAAGGCTGGAAGCAGATGATTGTCGAGGCCAACTCCGAGGATGCGGTCAAAGTCGAGGTGTGGAACGACATTAATCCACCCCCGAGAAGCGGTGGCTATGGGACTGTCCTGCGGGCCATCCGCACGTCCTTCATCGACGAATGGCAGCAGCGCCGGGACGAAGCCAAGCGCGACGCGGAACGCCTACGGGGCGAGGTGTTGGCGGCCATGCAGCAAGGGAGGCTGCATGAGCTGCTACCTGTTGCGGGACAGAGCGCTGGATTGATACGCGATATTGTACCAGCCGGTGACATCGTGCGGAGCATCGTCGCGGAGGCGCAGGAAACCCTGAAGCGAGCAACCACTCTCCTGACGTAGAACCTGGGCTGGCAGGGATGGCCCTCGCGACCGAACAGGGGTTTCCGCCTTTCATTAAGCCCTCTCCGTAGCCCGCGCCCAACAAGCCAAATCCTGGGAACTCCGCGCCGCCACCAGCCTCGCCCGCCTGTGGCAGCAGCAGGGCAAGCGCCAGGATGCCTACGACCTGCTGGCGCCGGTGTATGGTTGGTTTACCGAGGGATTTGACACGGCGGATTTGATGGAGGCAAAGGGGTTGCTGGCACAGTTGGCGGAGCAGCACCGATAGGGCACTGTCTGGGTGCAAAAAATAGCAAGGAGAAGAACAATGCCGAGAGAGTATTACAAGGGAGGGAGGCAAGAGGATCGCGCCTATTCGCCTGCTGTGGTCACGCGGGGCGGCAAACACGTCTGGCTAGCTGGCGTGGGCATCTGGCAAGATGCAGAAGGTCGTTCCTTGGCCGGAGATTTCGAAGCCCAGGTCCATGCATCGTTCAAAGCCATAGAGGACACACTTCAGCGTGTTGGCGGAAAGTTACAAGACATCGTCACCATGACGGTGTTCATTCTTGACGTTCGACATGGCGATCAGTTTGTCAATCTCCGAAAAGAACATTTCTCAGATGGTTTCCCTGCCAGCGCGCTCATTACCGTGGCAGGTTTTGCAAGACCTGAGATGATGGTAGAGATTCAAGCCATTGCCGTTGTAGGAGACGAGTAGACTATTCTACATGAGTAATACCCGCACCTTTCTCATCGTAACGGTTTTCGTGATCATCGTTGTTATTCCATTAGCCACCGTAGCGTTTGCCCAAAACACCACTATCCAATCCTTCTCCAAAGCCAAGAAGCTAGCCGTCCAAGTCTATGCCGGCCATGAGACTACCTTTTACTGTGGCTGCAAATACACCGGTAAAGTCATTGACCACGCCAGTTGCGGCTACAAGCCCAAGAAGGCTGGCAAACGCGCCAAGCGCCTCGAATGGGAACACGTGGTCCCTGCCCATGCCTTTGGCCAATCCTTCAAGGAATGGCGTGACGGACATCCAAAGTGCGTGAGTAGAAAGGGCAAGCCGTTCAAAGGCCGAAACTGTGCCAGGAAAACGGCAATACCGTTTCGCTATTTGGAAGCTGA
>JAPULM010000611.1 GCA_027294925.1 bacterium | reverse complement strand
GCGCTGTGTACCCGGTTACAGGCGTTGCAGGCACATCGTGTACAGCGCGGGGTCGAGATCTTGCAGCGTATCAACGTCCACCTCAGTGCCCAAGGGCGTGCTCCACTCGATCGTGCGCGTGTGCTCGACCGCGCTCGAGGCGCCTTGGCGCGGCCCCATATAGCCCAGGAACTCATCGCCCAGGGCTATGCCAGTACCGTGCAGCATGCTTTTCAGGAGTTTCTCATTCCTTATGATGTTCCCAAAGCCACGTTGAGTCCCGAGGAAGCTTTCGACCTCATGGCGCAAGCTGGCGGTGTCTGTTCCCTGGCCCATCCGGGCACCGTGAGTACCGATCCTCAGACCCTCGACCATCTCCTGGCGACTTTTGCCGCCATGGGCATGGTAGGTGTCGAGGCCTACCATCATTGTCATCAGCAGGAGTGCATCAATTTTTTGTGTATCTGTGCCCAACGTCACGGCTTGGTTGTCACCGGCGGTTCGGATTATCATGGGCGCTCTCCAGGAGCGCGGCTGGGTCACATCACCTCCGAGAAAATCGTTCCGGCCAGTGTGCTGCCCGCTCTTTTTGACGCTCACGCTACACGTCGGCGCGGGATCTCACCTTGACACCTCCGAAACGCCTCAGCTAAAATCGCTGTGCAGAAACGGCACCCCGGTGAGGTGCGTATCCCGCAGTTATGATCTTCCCTCTTTCTAAATGATTTCAGGGAACTCACGTTCACGGTTGCCTGATTTAGACGCAAACCAGCGTGCCTCCGCGTCTGCAGGCACAGGGACGAGCTATGCTCAATGGCATCTGGATCGTACCGCTCTGTCCATTGTTGGGCGCCACATTGAACTGTTTCTTCGGCCGTCGCTATAGCAAAACGACTGTGGGGCAGATTGCGGTTGCCGCCATGTTGGTGTCGTTTTTCACCGCGATCGCCATCTCTGTGGCTTTTCTCAGTGGATCGACAACACACGAGCAGATTACGGTGTTGCCCTGGATTGCCTCAGGCATCTATAGCGCCAATATCGGTTTTTTGGTTGACGGCTTGTCATGCGTCATGATGCTGGTGGTCACGGGGGTGGGGTTACTCATCCATATTTACTCCACCGGCTACATGCATGACGAGACCGACTACGCGCGTTATTTTACCTACCTCAATCTCTTCGCCGGAGCCATGCTTATCCTGGTGTTGGCGGACAACTATCTTCTCATGTTTGTCGGCTGGGAGGGCGTCGGGCTGTGTTCGTATCTGCTCATCGGCTTTTGGTATACGCGCCAGAGTGCCGCCGATGCCGGCAAGAAAGCCTTCATTGTCAATCGCATCGGTGATTTCGGTTTCCTGCTGGCGCTCCTGTTACTCTTCGTCACCTTTCACACCGCCGATATGTTGCGGGTTGAACACGACGTGCTGCAGGCTGTCGAGCCGGCGGCTCAGGCGCAGGTGAGCAGCGGCGTGCTCACAGCGATTGCTCTCCTGCTGTTTGTCGGCGCCGTTGGCAAATCGGCCCAAGTCCCCCTGTATGTCTGGTTGCCAGATGCCATGGAGGGACCAACGCCGGTCAGCGCTCTGATTCATGCTGCCACCATGGTGACGGCAGGCGTGTATATGGTGGCGCGCTCCGCCGTGCTGTTCAGTGCCGCGCCTTATGCCGCTGGAATCGTCGCTTGCATCGGCGTCGTGACCGCCTTGTTTGCCGCCAGTATGGCGATCACGGCCACTGATATCAAACGCGTCTTAGCCTATTCGACGGTGAGTCAGCTGGGCTACATGATTTTTGCCGTCGGTCTTGGGGCCTACGCCGCCGGGATCTTTCATCTGGTGACGCATGCTTTTTTTAAGGCGCTGTTGTTTCTCGGCGCCGGATCGGTCATTCATGCTCTTGGTGGCGAGCAGGATATGCGCAAAATGGGCGGTTTGCACACCGCCTTGCCCACGACCCATTGGACCATGCTCGTGGCGACGCTCGCCATTGCCGGCATTTTTCCCCTGGCCGGATTTTGGAGCAAAGACGAAATTCTGGCTAGCGCGATCAAATCCGGTGGCATCATCAATACCCTCTGGTGGATCGTGGGAGCCGTGACGGCTCTGCTCACCGCCTTCTACATGTTTCGCCTCTATTACCTGACCTTTCGGGGCACGTCGCGCCTTGAGCCCGAGGTGGCGGCACACCTGCACGAATCCCCTCCGAGTATGTGCGCGCCGCTCATTGTGCTAGCGTTACTCTCGATTGTGGGCGGCTTTCTGGGTTTTCCGCCGGAAACAGGGTTGTTGCATCGCGTCTTGGAGCCGGTCTTCGAGCATGCAGTCGAGTTGGCCGGTAGCCATCATGCCTTTGGCTTCTGGGACATTGTTCTGATGGCAATTTCGCTCGCTCTGGCGCTGTTCGGGTGGCGTCTGGCGTACCGCTACTACATCCAGGATCCCCAGAGACCGGCAGTCCTGGCCCAGCGTTGGCAGACGTACCACACCCTGTTGGTCAATAAATACTACGTTGACGAAGGCTATGCCAAAGCCATTATCAGCCCGATCTATAACCTGGCTTTGGGGCTGTGGCGTATCTTCGATGTCCAAGTCATCGATGGCATTGTCAATGGTATAGCCAAGTTTATTAGCCTGGACGGCGAGGTTGTGAAACACGTCCAGACTGGATACGTCCGCACCTATGCCTTGTGGATGGCCATCGGTGCGTTGTGCATCCTCTGGTTCATCGTATAGGGTGACCCCATGGTTTTTCCACTACTCACCACCATGCTATTTATGCCCCTGGCCGGCGCCATCATTTTGCTCTTTTTCTCGTCTCAGCGTGCCGCTGCGATGCGTGTCTGTGCCCTGGTGGTGATGCTGCTGACGTTTGCCCTTTCGGTGCTGCTCTTTGTCCTGTTCGACGCGGCCGAGCCCCAGATGCAATTTACCGAGCGCGCGGCATGGATTGTCACCGTTGGTATCGACTACCACATTGGGGTGGATGGCATCAGTCTGCCTTTGGTGCTCCTGACGACACTGCTCTCTCCGATTGCCCTGCTGCAAGCCTGGAAGAGTATCGACACCAAGGTCAGGGAGTTTGCTATCTTCATGCTGGTTTTGGAGACCGGGATGATCGGGGTCTTTTTGTCCCTTGATCTCTTTCTCTTCTTTATCTTCTGGGAAATCATTCTCGTACCGATGTACTTCCTCATCGGTATCTGGGGTGGTGAGAATCGCTTCTATGCGATGGTGAAATTCATCCTCTACACCATGACGGGTAGCGCCATCATGCTGGTAGCGATTCTGACGCTTCACTTCCTCAATAATAATCCGGCTTATGGCACCGGTCAGCCTTCCTTCTCCCTGTTTGATATGTACAATCTCTCGCTGCAACCCAGTTGGCAAAAACTGCTGTTTGGCGCTTTTTTCCTGGCCTTTGCCATCAAGGTACCGCTCTTTCCCTTTCATACCTGGCTGCCGGATGCGCACGTAGAAGCCCCAACGGCCGGCAGTGTCATTCTGGCTGGGGTGCTCCTGA
>JAPULM010000610.1 GCA_027294925.1 bacterium | reverse complement strand
GCCCACCTGATCTACAACCGCGGCTGTAGCAGCATCGGGGAGCCGAATTTTCCACCCGCCTTTCTGGCATTGCTGCACGGCAGTGCTTCCCAATGTGACAATAACTGGGCCTTTCTGGCCGAGTATGCCTGGGTGCATCACGAGACCGGTGCACTCGATGAAGCGATGCGCTTGGCGCAGCGTTCCCTGCACCTCAATCCCACGAACGCTGTGGCCGTACACTCGATGACCCATGTGTATTTTGAGCGCGCCGATGCGGTTGCAGGGGCGGATTTCCTGGGCAATTGGTTGGCGGAATTCGACTGCCCGGCTTCTTCCTATGTCCATCTCTCCTGGCATCTGGCCCTGTTCGAATTGGCTCTGGGGCAATACCAGCGAGCCATCGAGCGCTACGAGCAGGACATTCGTCCCTACGTCGTGGCCAAGAGTATAGCGACCTTGGCCGACAGCGCCTCTTTTCTGTGGCGCGTGCAGATATATAGTAGTACCCCATCGTCACACCCCGCCGCGCCGCCTTGGGAAGACGTGCGTGCTCTGGCCAGAGCAAGCTTCGATGCCGCGACTCAGAGCTGGCGCATTGGAGACGCGGCGTCACCTGAAATGGCGGCCTTAAACCGTTTTGCCGCCGCAGTCAATTAAGACAATAGAGCAAGATAGCGCAGGCGCCAGGAGGCCTATGACTTGCTTGCGCCTGTGTATGGCTGGTTTGCCGGGGGATTTGACACGGCGGATTTGCAAGAGGCGAAGGCATTACTTAACGAGCTGAAGAAATAGGCGTAATCGGGCGCCGTCCCCAATTATCCTCAACGCTCCATGCCGGTCGCGCCAGCTGGTACGTCGTAGAAGGCGAGCGTCATCGAGACACTGGTGTAAAAGCCCATCAGAGTGATCACATCGGTGATACCGACATGCCCGAGGGCTTCGACCGCACGCTCATAGAGCCCCTTCGCCACCCAGCGCGAATTAGCGAGGCACGTCGCCATCTCGTAGACGACCTGCTCGCGTTTGTCGGAGAATGAAGTCGGCAGGCCCGAGAGTATCGCCTCGACCTTGTCGTCCGGCAGCCCGGCCGCCTTGCCGGCCCGTTCGTGCGCATTGGTCGGGTAAGCCGAATGCCATTTGCTGTTGATGATACAGACGGTGATCTCGCGCTCGCGCTCGCTGAGCGAGTAGCCGGTGCGAAAATGCGCCCCGAGTGGCCCCATCACATTCGCCAGCTTGGGATTGTGCACATAGATCTTGTTCGGGCCGGCTGCCCGGCCGCGCGTCTCGATCAACGAGCGATAGGCTTCCTGCTGCTCCGGCGTCATCTGATCATAGGGAATCTCGGCATAGCGTCCAAAAGTGGGTGTCTCGGCCATTGGCTGTCTCCTGTGCTGAAGCTATCGGTTGGGGCGAGCATACTTGTTCTCGCGTTGGCGCGCGGCCGAAGGATTGCCTGAAGTGAAGTTCTCCTTTTGAGGAGTATAGGAAATTCAGTGCGACCAGGCAAGACTGGTCAAAGAGAACCGTTGGCCTAAGGAACCTAGGTGTTGGCGCAATAGACAATTTGCTTGCAACGATGATATTATATCACCTCGATAACCGCTTCTTTCAAACCCCAGTAAGGAGAAACTGCCATGCCGTTTTATGAAAAGGGCGACGTTCGCATCCACTACGAAGAGGCTGGTTCCGGCTTCCCGTTGATGATCATCCCCGGCGGCGGATTGAACTCCGCGTTCTCGTCCCTCCCGAACCACCCCTTCAACCCCATGGAGGAGTTCAAGGGCGAGTACCGCTGCATCACGGCGGACCTGCGCAACGCCAACCCCGGCCAATCCACTGGCCCGCTGGAGATTGACCGCCCCTGGGACGCCTACACCGACGACCACCTCGGCCTGATAGATCACCTGGGCATCGGGGAGTACCTAGTGATGGGCTTCTGCATCGGCGGCCCCTTCATCTGGAACCTGTTGCGGCGGGCGTCCGAGTGTATCGTCGCTGCCGTGCTAGCGCAGCCCAGTGGGTTCCGTCCGGAGATGCCCGACATTTTCTACAACAACAACATCACCGCATGGGGGCCAGCGCTCTGCGCGCGCCGGCCCGACATCACGATGGAGATGGTCGACGCCTTCTTGAACAAGATGTACCGCTCCAACGCCGATTTCGTCTTCACCGTGACGCGCGACTTCGTGCGTTCGTGCCAGACACCGATACTGGTTCTGCCGGACGACGTCCCAGCGCACCCGTACGCCGTGGCCATGGAAGTCGTGGATCTCGCTCCGAAGGCCGAAGTGAGCATCTACCCCTGGAAAGAGCCCAAGGACCTAATTCCCCAAGCGGTGCGCCATGTGCGCGACTTCCTCCAGGCTCATCAACCTGTGACAGCCGCCCGCTAAACCTACTGTATCTCTCAGCGTAACTTGCGCAGTGGTATGCACTCATGGGTACGATAATGGTAGAAGGTTTTGTCGCAATTTTCATTTGAGTAGATTGGCGGTGAGTCGATCCTGCCTGCGGGGGAATTATGCGGCCAGAGCGTAGAACTGTTCGACCGCATTGTAGCATGGGTGTCCATCTCAGGCTGATGGTCTTTGAGTGATGTACAGTTAGTCGACCATCTTCTATAAGTCATTGTTTATTAAGATAAATATGCCACTAAGAAAGTCGCCCATGCGCCAGGACAGCACGTCTACTCTTTCAGGTCTCGCAAGTTTTGCAATCTTGCAGGCTTTACTTACGGCTCGCCTCATGAAGGTTGCGTTGAAGCTGCGATAATATTCGAAGCGTTTGAAGTCAAGCTCGGCCACACTGTGCGCGGCCTTGAAAACGGAAGGCGGCAGACCTGGCACGGCTATGATGTCGATGCCGACGCCGTGCTGGAGGGCGTGGACAAAACCGGAGAGTGCTGGTATGAGGCAAGGTTGCATCGTCTCAAAGGCAAACAACTGCTCTTGCAATCTACCGACAACGAAACCGAAGCCGAAATGTGCTACTACCAAGCCCTCGACATCGCCCGTCGCCAACAAGCCAAATCACTGGAACTCCGCGCCGCCCGCCTGTGGCAGCAGCAGGACAAGCGCCAGGACGCCTACGACCTGCTGACCCACGCGGCGGATAAGAGGCCCAGGCATTGCTCAAAGAGCTGTCCTGATGGCGGACGCGGACTGTGTTGGCCGCTTACGCCTTCACTTGCAGAATGAGATCGCCATCGACGAAGGTCGGCTCGCTCTCTAGCAAGGCGAGCATCCGGTGGTAGTTGGCTGTGATCTCGGGGCGGCCCGAATTCTCGGCTGCCTTCTCGGCAGACTCAAACTTCCCTATCATGACGACGTGGTTTGGATCGTTTCGGTCTCGGATGATGTCGTCACCGATGTAACCAGGAGCAAGGTGCGCGTCCTCGCGTCCCCTGTCCCTGCTAAAAACCTCATCTGGCTTACTTCTCAGCACATTGTTATCTTTGCAGTCTGACTTCTCCCCACGTAAAATGACTCAGCTTTTACCTCTGGAGAGGAGCTATCAATGGGATTGATCACTGCCCTCTGGCTTGTCCTTCGAGCGGCCGTTACGAGTCGAGCCGTCCTGGTCGCTGAAAATCTTGCCCTCCAGCATCAGCTCTTGGTCCTCCAGCGTTCTGCCAAACGACCGAAGCTCTGCCCGCTTGATCGT
>JAPULM010000061.1 GCA_027294925.1 bacterium | reverse complement strand
ATCATCAACAACGCGGGGATCTACACTCCGGAAACCAACGAGTTTCAACCCTTGGACCTGCCGCGACCTCCTGACAAACCGGCAGATCCGCAGCAATGGTTGCTGAATGACATGTTTTGCTCTGGGCATCTGCATCTGCCTGATGGGAACGTGCTGTTTCTGAGTGGTACACAGTTCTATGACCCCTTCAACGGCGCCAAGACGGCCTATATCTTCGACTGGAAAAAGCAGCAATGGATCGATGCCGGACGCCCCCATGATGGGCACTGGTACCCCAACATGGTCCCGCTGGAGGACGGGAGGCTGGTCGCTTTCGGGGGGTACAGTTATAAGACGCCTAATAACAGCAGTGTGATGAGTCCATACATCGAAATTTTTGATCCTGCCCGTTTTGATCCGACGGCGCGACACAAAGCTTGGAGCTACGTTGATGCGCGCGAGCTGCAGCACAGTCCATGGCAAACACCGCTGTGGCCGGGAGGCGTGATCAAAGACACTTTCATGTTCTATCCACGCAATGTCTCGTTGCCCGATGGGCGTATTCTCCTGACGCGTAACGGGGCCGGCGGCAACCCTGGTTCAACCCGTAATACGTACCTCGTCAGAATTGGTCCACGGCCCACAAATCCGGGCGAGGTATCGACCGTCACGTTTGTACCGGGACCCGAGAGGCCAGACGTCTACAGAACGTACGGGACTGCTGTGGTGGATCCTACCAACGGCAATATCCTGCTTATAGGCGGGCAGAAAGGCCCTCGGCACGGGAGCCCCGGGAATCTTCTGCACGGACCGAGCCCCTATGATGAGGCGGGTGTCACCGTCACCGCCGACCTGGATATTTACCATCTGCCCGATGCGGAGCACCCCAAGGGGCACTGGGAGCAGGTGCCGAATTTCCTGGGTGATACCCCGTTTGAAACGCGTATGATGCATTACGCCGTCATTCTGCCTACCAAGCAGATTCTCGTCGTCGATGGCGGCAATTTCTCCTATCAACATCCGGTGTTCTTTCCCCAACTGCTGACGCCAGATGCGACTGCCAGGGGTGGCTACCGGGTGGGGCGTATGAACGAGGCTCTGCAACCTCGGCTGTATCATAGTGGTGCCTTCCTCCTCCCCGACGGTCGAGTCTTTACCGTGAGTGGGAATGCCTCACGGGCTTCGTATGACATCAAGGAGAAGAGCGTCGATCTGAGCGTCTACCAGGGACCCCCCGGCATGTACTTTCGGGCCGAGAAGGGCCAGTACAAAATTCCGGCAGAAATCTGGGTGGCGGAGATTTTCAGCCCACCGTATCTCTTCCTCCCGGGGCTGCGTCCGGAAATTGGCAAGATTGGCACGTGGCCGGTGAAGACCGGTGAAGCTGACGTGACCGAACTCGACTACGGTCAAAACTATACGGTCGATGTCACCAAGATCGTCCCGAGCTGTGCTCTGTCGGAAGCCTCGCTGGTTCTGATCAAGCTTGGCTCGGTCACCCATAGCTGGGATAGCGGCCAGCGGCTCATCGATCTGGCGATCGAAACGGTCTCCAATGCGTTGCTGTTCCCTACAGAATCTTACACGCAAAAGGGGCCTGAACCCTATCCGACCGAAAATACCGGAGAGCTCGTGTTCACCGCCCCAAAGCAAGGGCCTACGACCCCACCGGGTTTCTACATGATGTTTTACGTTGATTGTCGCGGCAAGCCCTCGAAGGCCAAAATGGTACAGCTTACACCCCGGGGCAACTGAGCGGAACGAAGCGCCTGGCTTCGAGGTTCATGGTGATTATATATGCACCCAGGGCGCCAATGCGCCGATTCGGACTGTAGGTGATCGCCGGTGTCAAGCCGGTGCGAAACTCGTAGAGCCCTTCGAGCGTCTGCACCAGCTTCTCCCGACTGACTTCGCGGCCAACAAGCTTGCGACCTTCAACCAGCAGTGTCGCGGATGCCAGGGTGGTCAATTGCGCGGTCAGCGACTCGGCGAACGCCGGCAACAACAACAAGAGAAGTACACCGCTGAGCATGGTGAGTAGCAACCGCATCAGCCTTGGTCTTGTAACACGCTTTCGAGGATACGGACGAGGTCTTCCACTGTAGCCATACTAAGCGTTTTTTTCCACAGTCCGGTCGGTTCATTCCCCATAATGATAATATTGCGATGCGCTTCTTTCGTTTCGATATAGTGGCCCAGCTTGTATAAGGCCCAGTCGACGTGTCGTTTGGTGCCAGTCATAAAATACCAGCCCGGTTTGGCTTTGAGCTTCGCCGCATACGTCTTGAGCTGCTGCGGCGTATCTCTCTCCGGGTCTACGGTGAACAAAATCAGATAGACTTGCTTCTGCAGGCGATCTCCCAGCCAGTCTTGCAGTCCCCCCACGCCTTCCCCCGCGCGCCACCAGCCGCCGCGCTGCATGCCGCTCCCAGAGGCCCCAGCCGCCAGCTGACGGAGGGGTGCTCCCGCCAGCTGCGCGCGAAAATCGCTTTTAGAATGCCTATCTGTGCGTCGCTTTGCGGACTACATCACGGCTACAGCTGGAGTGGAACATGGCGAACGTGTCCGGCACTGGTTTGCAGACAAGAAAGCAGGTTGGTATGCGGTGCTCGAAGACCCACAGATATCGGCCAGCAGCACGCTCCTGGATCAAGCCCACAACGCCATCGATCGCACGCTCTTCTCAATGAAGGGCTTGCACCATCCCGGCGGAAGCCAAGCGGCGTTCCTCACGGGAATGGCGCATCTCTACAACTTGATCCCCTACCAGCGTCGCGCCAAAAATGCGGGGCAATGTGAGGTGGAAGTGGAATGCCGGCGCTTACCAACGCAAGACTGGATACTCAACCTGCACATCCTCACCTCAGGCGGCTTTCGATGAGTTGCTGAGATGCTCAACCGCATAATTCGATGGAATGTGAATTTTTTTTCAGCCTTAGGGCCTTGAGGGCAGGCCTCATGGCAAAAAACATTTCACAAAACGGCACGGTCTTCGTCTCGATTTACACGTATGGCCACAGAGGCCGGTATCGAAGCATTGACATGGAAGCGAAAGGGTCAAACCATGCTCAAAAATCCGCCTGAGGACATGCCTCGAATTTCCCCCCATTTATTCTATGATGACCTCGATGCCGCTATTGATTGGCTAGTCAACGCCTTCGGTTTTGCGGTGCGAGTCAGGATGACCGACCCGCATGGCGACGTGGTGCATGGCGAGCTGGAATTTGCTGATGGCCTCGTCTTGCTCGGGCTTGCGGAAGAAAATGAAGTCTGGGAAAGCCCGAACGCCATCGACGGTCATATCACCCAAAGACTCTACATCTTTGTAAACGACGTGGATCGTCATTGCGAGTGTGCCAGGCGTGCAGGCGCCAAGATTTTATACGAGCCGGCGGATCAGTTCTACGGCGACCGTGTCTACGAGTGTATCGATCCAGAGGGCCATCGCTGGAAGTTCGCCCAGCACATCAAGGATGTGGATATGAAAACGTTGGGTATCCACTTAAGGCGGGACACTTTATGACATCAACTACTTAGCGCTATAGCCTGATGTCGTTGCCGAGGCCGGGGCACGTCCTCGATTTTCGCTA
>JAPULM010000609.1 GCA_027294925.1 bacterium | reverse complement strand
TAGATGGACGAGTTGAGACCTGCGCAGAAATGGTGGATCGCGCTCGCCGTGGTTCCCGCCGGTTTGGTCCAGGCCGTCGATGCGACGAGCGTGAGCATTGCCATCCCCAATATGATGACAAGCCTGCGAGCTGATCTGGATCAGATCCAGTGGGTCGTGACCATATCCTTGCTCATGCAAACCCTCCTCATGCCCACGGCCGGTTGGCTCAGCGGGCGCTTTGGGCGCCGCCGTCTGTTTATTGGCGGTCTGTTGTTCGTCATGGTTGCCACCCTCCTCTGTAGCCTCTCCTGGAGTCTCCAATCGCTTATTTTTTTTCGGGCCATCCTCGGGCTTGGCGCCGGCGTGTTGCAGCCCGTGACCATGACGATTTTGTTCAACGCCTTCCCCCCCGAGCAACGCGGTACGGCCATGGGTGTGTTTAATATGTCAATCGCCCTCGGTCTCATCATCGGCCGCTTTGGCGGCTATTTGGTCGATGCGTTTGACTGGCGCATGATTTTCTTTCTCACCCTGCCGTTTAGTCTCTCCAGCGCCGCACTAGGTTATGTCATGTTACCCCGGGATGAGCCCCAGCAACACCACTCTGGGGTGGATATCTGGGGAATTTTGACCATGGGCGGGTTTTTGATACCGCTGATGATTGCCCTCTCTCGGGGGCGCTTTGAGGGCTGGGACGCGGCGATGATTCGCGGCCTGTTCGGTCTTTCAGCCCTATCGCTTGCCGCCTTTGTGACCATTGAGCTGCGCATCTCGAATCCGCTGGTGGAGCTGCGGTTGTTCCGCAACTTCAACTTCGCGATGGGATCATTGGTGCAGCTTATGGTGTCGATCCTATTTTCCAGCTCCACCTTCCTGCTGAATATTTTTCTACAACGGGTGTATCAGTTTACCCCTACTCAGGTCGGTGTTTTGATGTTTCCCCAGGGTATTGTATACGGTATCGGCTCCCTTGCTGCAGGGCGCCTGTCGGACTATATGAACCCCCGTCTTCCACTTCTCATTGGCTTGCTATGTTTTGCCGTCGTCTATTTCTGGCTAGGCGGAATCTCACCCGTTGCCACAGGGGCGGCCCTCATGGCCATGTTATGCTTACGCAGTTTTAGTTTCTCCTGTGTGAACTCGCCCAATACGCTGATGACGCTGCAAGCCCTACCAGCGGATAAAGTGGCCATGGGGACTGGGCTCTTTTCAATGTCACGCGGCATCGCCGGGACACTCGGTGTCGCCCTGACCACATCGTTTCTGGAGCACCAACGCGCTACCCACGCCATTGCATTGGCCCAACAGCAGGGGTTCATCGCCTTGCCCTCGCAATGGGCTTTGACGCAATTGCACAATATGTTTTTAGGGGTGGGCGATCATGCCAGTTTGGTTCAGGTCAAAGCGTTGGCCCAGCTGTACGGCATGATGTTGGCGGAAGCGACGGTTACCGCCTATCAGGACATTTTTATGCTGTCGGGATTTCTCTCACTATTGAACCTCCTTCCCGCCCTTCTACGGCGGCGCCACGTGAAGCAGGACGTTGCCACGACACCGGCAGCGTCGTCGGCCACCGAGATCGGCCGAAATCCTTCCACGCGCTAACGTCGATTGTGCTTCGCCCGGCGGTTCTCTTTGGCAACCGAACGCTGCCGTTCAAAGAGCTTGACATCCGCAGCAACCTCTTGGCCAATGCCGAAACGCATCCCGGTGGGGTGAGGCGGAGCCGGTGGGACATAAACGCGCTCACGGCTCGATTAATAGAGGTACTGACCGCCGTTCACGTGTAACGTTTGACCGGTGATGTGCTTGGACTCGTCAGAGGCGAGAAACACGGCCATGTCGGCGATATCGTCCGGCGTGGCCATGCGGCCCAGTGGCACCTGTCGGCCCGCCTCTTGGAGCGCTTCCTCCGACATGCCATAGCGCGGCTGGGCCGTATCGGTGGTCCCGGGTGCGATGGCATTGACTCGGATACGATGCGGGGCCAGCTCTAAGGCAGTGGCACGGGTGAATCCTACGATACCGGCTTTGCTCGAGACGTAGTGCACCCCGCGAGGCGAGCTGCGGAAAGCCGCACTCGAGGCCAGATTGATCACCGCTCCAGGCTGTCCGCGCGCCACGATCTGGCGCGTGACCCCCTGGGTGCAGAGAAAGGCCCCTTTCAGATTGACGCCGAGCACCTCATCCCACTGCGCCTCGCTCATGTCCAAAAACGCCACGCGCGGAAAAATACCGGCATTGTTCGCCAAGATCGTAATGCCACCGAATGCCTCACCAGCGGCTACCATGGCGCTGATATCGTCCGGCTGTGCAACACTGCCTTGCACCGCGACGGCGCGTGGTCCAGCTTGATGAATTTGTCCGACAATTTCCTCGGCGAGCCCCGAATCATCGAGATAGTTCACGACTACATCCGCACCTTCTCGGCCATAGGCTAGAGCTATCGCCTTGCCAATTCCTTGCTGAGCGCCCGTGACCAGAGCCACTTTACCTGTTAAACGCATGATATCTCCCCCATTCTCGATTAGTGCGACTGCAATTTCCAACGGCTATTCACCGTCGTAGGGTGACACTGGCTTGCGACCGTTGTCAACTTGCCTCGATGACGTACGAGGGGAATCAACCTCGCACTGAGGCGGCGTACAATGAGCAGAAACTTATTGAATGGCAATGAGGTATA
This sequence comes from bacterium, assembly GCA_027294925.1. The sequence goes on along the minus strand of JAPULM010000609.1, from coordinate 928 downwards.
GTTTTGACTGGCTACAAGATATTGATTTTAAACAACGTTGAAATCGTCACTTTTAGCACCGATTGCACGTCTACCCCGAGGTATTATGCCTGACAGATGGAATTTTCGCTCAAACAGGCTCAAGCCTGTTCAGCCACCATGGCGTCAACGGTTCGAACTAAACGATGGAGGATGCCTATATAACAACTCTTGACAGCCACGATGACTGTAAGGTTACCCATAGACAACATCGCGTCGCTACGCTCCGACTGGGGTGGCAGGTTTGACCGGAATGAGTGGCAACTTTGCACCGGATTAGGTGGCAACTTTGCACCGGAATACGCACCTGGAGCCCCGATATGCAAAAATCCCCTAATTGAAACAAATATCCTTTCCATGTTGATGACCAATCGAGAGGCATTACGGCTGCTTCGTCAACGTGGAGATAAGGGGTATGTAGTTCTGATTTCATCGTACACGGCTCACAGGTCACGACTTCTGGGGAGTAAAGTGTACGCTGCGAGCAAAGCAGCTCTGAAATCAATTGCCGACGGACTCAGACAGGAACTTCATGCCGAAGGTAGTAACCTTCACGTTTCTTGTATCGCACCCGGCTTTGTAGATACTGCGCTTTCTCGCAGGGATATCGAAGTAGAACATAACTCCGGGAACATGTTCGAACCACTAGCACCGGACGACATTGGAGACCTTGTACGGTATGTCGTTAGTCTTCCGGGCAGGGTCTCCATCGACGATATTATCGTACGCCGCATGGGTCAGCTGAACTAATCAGCGACCTCCGGCAGAGCCGGAGGTCGCTGATTTCAACTTTGATCGGGATAGGAGGGCACCTCGCGGTTTCCCCCCTCCCACACCACCGGGCATACGGGTCCGTACCACGGCGGTTCGACAGAGTTAAGCACGATATGCCGTTTCTAATCGAGGCAGA
>JAPULM010000608.1 GCA_027294925.1 bacterium | reverse complement strand
CCGGCATCGTAGGAGAATTCCCAGAACAGCTCTGAGGAGCCGCGAATACCGATCTGAATCGTCCGCGCGGGATCAAGCACACCGTCCAGCACCGCCTGACGAAACGGACCACCGTGATGGAATCTTGAACCATCGTGCTCGCCACCGGTGTCACAGTGCGCATCGATATGCACCATCCCAACCGGCGTGTGCCGCCCCAGCGCCTTGAGAATGGGATAGGTAATCGAGTGATCGCCACCAACGCTCAACGGCACAACCCCAACATCGCAGACCTGGTGATAAAACGCCTCGATATCCGCTATACTCTGTTCGAGACTATAACGGCTGTGCAGCGGCACATCGCCGACGTCAGCAAGCTGCATGGTGGTGAGCGGAGCAACTTTTAATTGGTGGTTGTAGGGCCCAATGCGCTCAACTTGCCGTACCGCGCGCGGCCCAAAACGCGCTCCGGACCGATTGGTAACACCGAGATCCATCGGCACCCCAAGCAGGGCAACCGCCAATCCGGCAAGTTCCGTCTGATACGGTGCATCAAGCAACGTCGACACCCCGGCAAACGGCAGCTTGCGGTTACCGCTGCCTTCATACAGATGGGCGACAACCTGTTTGAAAGCCGGATCAAAAACGTCATCCCCCTTGGCGTGTTGATATCTTTGCCGCAAGCGGGCGAGTTCCTGTGCATCCATCACCTACACTCCCTAGAAACGGTCTAAACATGATTCTCCGCTGCCCTCTCCCTGGCCAGGGAGAGGGAGAAAATTTATGCCCGGGGTCCGGGAGGATGTCGTTACGCCGTCACCTGTTTGGCGCTATAGCGACGGTAACAGCTGAGCGCATTGTCCCACAGCAGCTTCTGCTTGGTGGCGTCAGAAATCGACTGCCAAGCGAGAAACCCATCGACAGATTTGGGAAACCAGCTTTCCGAGTGGGGGTAGTCCGTCGCAAACATCAAAGTGGCCTCACCAAGCGCCTCAATTGTATGCCGCACGGACATCTCACCCTCGTGCAACTGCAACCCCTGAAAGTACTGCGCACCACGAATATAGTCGCTGGGTTTTTGCTGCAACGACGGTAGAGCGTGTCGGCACATTTCCGATACTTCGTCGAGGCGCGCGGCCCAGGCCGGCAGCCAACCATGGCCACACTCCAAAGAAGTCAGGCGCAGCTCCGGATAACGGTCCAGAACCCCAGCGCCAATCAACGCCGCCATATTGCGCTGCGCATTCCACATATGGCCGACCGAGCGCTGTAGAAAGACATTCTCCCACAGATCCAAGATACCGGGCGGACGCGGCACAGCCAGGGTAAAGGCATGAATGACAATCGTTAAGTCGTTCTCCTGGGCCGCAGCCCAGATGGGCTCCCAGGCCGGCTCATCTAAAGACATAGCAGGCGGACAAATGGGCAAAATGCCGACCGGCCAATCCTCTTTGCCGCAGCGCTGCATCTCAGCCACCGAGGCATCGATATGGCGCCCAGAAACCAGGATAAGACTGGTCAACCGATCCGCATACGGCGCGCAGAAGTCATTCAAAAAACGATGATAGGCTTCATACATCGCCACTTCCAACGCCACGTCGTCAAGACTACACAAGGCCGGTAAGCCACCCGACGGCAGCACCATATTAACATCAATACCCTCGATATCCATATCTTTTACACGGGCGTGCGGATCAAAGCTGGCGCGTTCATTCGGAAACGGCGGGCCCTGCCAGCGCACGTCCCACGGTGTGGCGGTGTCTTTAATGCCCTGGGTGACCGCCGCCGCAGGCCCGACCCGTTCATACGAGCCTAATCGACGATCGTTGGGCGGGCGCTGGCCGATCCGATAGCGCGATATGCCATCATTGACCTGCACCCGTCGCACCGCTGGCGCCAGGGCGTCCAGCTTAGCCAGGTCGGCGGCCGACAAATACGCTTCGATTTGCTCCACCGGCTCATACAGGTGCGTATCCGCATCGAAAATTTTGTAACCTGCGCGTGCCATAGGCCTCGCTCCTCATATCAAAATTGATGGTCTTTCAGACAACCCGCCCGTATGATAGATTGATCTTGACGGGCTATACAGCGCCAGAACAGGTACCATACAGCATCCGTTTTCGCATGCCAAGACCCACTGTCGATAAAGGAGCCTTATGCAATTCGGCCTATTTTACCAACTGCCACAAAATTCGCCTCAAACCCACGCTGAGCGTTATGCCGAAATGCTGGACCTCATCGGGTTTGCGGAATCATTAGGCTTCGACATTGCATGGCTGGCGGAGATTCATTTTAGCGGTGCTTTTTCGCTGCTTTCCGTTCCCCTGATGGTGGCGCCGGTCATCGCGCAACAGACCCAGCGCATCCGCATCGGCACGGCGGTGACCGTGTTGCCGTTACAGAATCCCCTATCTTACGCTGAGCAAGTCGCCACGGCCGATTTACTCAGCGGCGGACGGCTGGAATTTGGCATCGGACGCGGCTCGATTCCCACTCAATTCCATGGCTTTGGCGTTCCCATGGACGAAAATCGCGCCCGCTTTGACGAGGCGCTCGACCTCATTCGTCTGGCCTGGACGGAAGAGCGCTTTAGCTATCAAGGCAGGTTTTATCAAGCGGAAAACCTCTCCGTGGTGCCCAAACCGGTGCAGCAGCCGCACCCACCGCTACGGGTGGCGGTGCACAGTCTGGCAAGCTTCACCCATATCGGCAATCTCGGCCTGCCCATTTATTCCGGCACCACCACCAGTCCTCTACCCGAGGTGCGACAGGGCCTGGCAATCTACCGCGAGCGCCTGGCAGCCCACGGGCATGCTTGGAACGAAGATCAATTCGCCTTGATGCTGCCCTTGCATGTGGCGACAACGACCTCGGCAGCGCGTGACGCGATGCGCCCTGGAGTCGAAAAATTCTATCGTAATCTGATCGAGATCTTTTCACATTTGCCGCCTGATTTTATGGACAACCGCACCCGCCTGCAACAGTTGCAACAACGGGCGGACAACCTGCCCTTTGAGCAATTTTGTCAGGATCATGCTGTCTTCGCTGAACCCTCTGCATGCATTGACCGACTGCAAGCCATACGCGAGGAGTTCGATCTGTCACAGATTATCTGCTGGTTCGATCAGGGCTGTATGCTGCCTGTCGACGAGGTCAAGCGCTGCATGGCCCTGTTTGCCGACACAGTCATGCCCAAGCTCTCATGACCTGCTCGAAGGGATCGCTGCGTCCCGGAGAACCTACGCAGGTTACCAAAGCTGCAATCACCATTTTCAGACAGCCTCTGAGACGCGAGAGCTGTCAAGGTGAGCTACCCAAGTCTAAAGAACTTGGGTTTTACGGCGTCCGGCTATAAAGTCGGCACTAGGGCGGCGTCGATAATGCGTTGATCGTGGGACAGCAAGGTTGCACCAAGGATCTGTGCAGAGGCAACAATGATTCGATCTCCAGGGTCGCGATGGAATGAATCCGGTAAGGCCGCCACCGTGGCCGCCACTGCAGGCGTAATGCCAAGGCGCTGCACAAGCGGTGGTGCGGTTGCGGCTTGTAGCCAATCACGCAGAGGCAGGCTCAACCGAATACGCCCCAGGCTATGGAGCGTGGCAATTTCCCACAAGCTAATATCAGATACCCAAAGTGGCTCAGTCGGCGAGGCCTGCCGGAGTATCTCCAGCTGTGACGTAGAAAGACGCGAGCGCGAGGCAAACCAGTATACCAGGATATGGGTATCAAGAAGCGCTTTCATGTTCTGCCCCACTGTCGGCTTCCCACGCCTCTGGCGGCAGAACCGGCGCAACGATGTCGCCGAGAATTTCTACGCTGCCAACAAGTGCATCTTGAGGATAGCGGCCGCTGCTCGGCACCGGTGGGACCACCTGCGCAACGGGTTTGCCACGTTTTAAAATGGTGACGGGCTGGCCGGTACGGTATACCTCATCCAGGATCGCTAAGCACTTTGCTTTGAATTCTGCTGCATTAATCTTTTGCATATGACTAGTTTATATGACTAGACATATAAAATCAACCACCTTTCCTAGCCCTTCGGCCTGACCCATCGGCTAAACCATCCTGGCAAGCATTTTCCCCGACTGCCCGCATATCGTGATACAATGACTTTATGAAGTGAGGTTGATCACGATTCATCGGAAGCGACTGATGCGAGGTGACGGAATGGCCGACAACGCACCACAGGCGGCAACGCATGCATCACACGGCGGCAAATCACAGAGACGAGATCTGCTGCCGCTCTCGCTAGCGGCGCTTGGCATCGTCTATGGCGATATCGGCACCAGTCCGATCTACGCCATTCGCGAGTCATTCCATCATAGCCACGGCATCTCGTTAAACCCCGACAATATCATGGGTGTGTTATCACTCATCTTCTGGTCCCTCGTCATTGTCATTTCCATTAAATACCTGGCTCTCGTGATGCGAGCGGACAACCACGGCGAGGGCGGCATCATTGCATTGATCGCCTTGGTGGCGCCATCATCCGATCACCAAGTGCGCGGCGCGCGCAAGCTGCTGACGATGATCGGGCTATTCGGCGCCGCTTTATTATACGGCGACAGTATCATCACCCCGGCCATCTCCGTGCTCAGTGCCGTCGAAGGGCTAGAGGTCGTCACACCATTCTTCGCCCCCTATGTCATCCCGATCACCATCGCCATCCTGTTCGTGTTATTTGTCCTACAACAGAGAGGTACGGCCGGCATTGGCGCCATGTTTGGACCCGTGACGCTGCTCTGGTTCATCACCCTGGGGCTCCTGGGGCTGGCTCAGATCATACGTCATCCTAGCGTCGTTGCAGCGCTCAACCCGCTCTACGCCATAAGCTTTTTTGCCCACAATCACTGGCGTGGCTTTCTCGCCCTCGGTTCGGTCTTTCTAGTAGTGACCGGCGGCGAAGCCCTCTATGCCGATATGGGACATTTTGGCCGACGCCCAATCCGTCTTGCCTGGTTCGTCCTGGTGCTGCCAGCGCTCTTACTGAATTATTTTGGACAAGGCGCCTTGCTGTTGACCAATCCCAAAGCCATCGAGCACCCCTTCTTCCTGATGGCGCCAAGCTGGCTCCTATTCCCCCTGGTCATTCTCACCACAGTGGCCACGGTGATCGCCTCGCAGGCGGTCATTTCCGGCGCCTTCTCGCTGACCCGGCAGGCGATACAACTCGGTTATCTGCCGCGCATGGAAATTCGCCATACCTCAGCAAAACAAATCGGTCAAATCTACCTGCCGACAGTCAACTGGGCGCTAATGCTGGCTTGCATCGGTCTGGTGGTGGGCTTTCGTACCTCAAGTAATCTAGCCGCGGCCTACGGTGTCGCCGTCACCACCGACATGGTGTTCACTACGCTGCTGTTCGCCGTGGTGGCGCGCACCATCTGGAAATGGCGTCTAGCAACAACGCTGTTACTAAGCGCCGCGCTGCTCATCGTCGATATCGGATTCTGGGGTGCCAACTTGCCAAAAGTGCCGCATGGCGGCTGGTTCCCGCTGGTCATTGCCGGCCTGATGTTCACCTTGATGACAACGTGGAAAAAGGGTCGGCAAATTCTCGCCGAGCGTATACGCGAGCGAGTCGTCTCGGTAGACGATTTTCTGGCCCAAATCCGCACGACCCCACCACTACGTGTACCTGGTACCGCCATCTACATGTATTCGAACTCACATGGCATGCCGCCAGCTCTCATCAACAATCTTCAACATAACAAGGTCCTGCATGAACGCGTCATTTCACTCATAGTACGCACCCAGGAAATCCCCTACGTGGCAGCTCAAGACCGTGTACAGATTGAGTTTCTGGGCGAGCATATCTACCGTCTCACGGCAAATTATGGGTTTGCCGAAAACCCGAACGTGCCCGCCCTGCTCAAGACCACTCAAATCGATGGACAAGGATTCGATCTCTCCACCACATCCTTCTTCCTGGGCAAAGAACAACTGTTGGCCACCAAGCGCCCGGGGATGGCCCTTTGGCGTGAGCGCTTGTTCTCCCGCACCTCGCGCAACGCCCTTGGCGCAACCGCCTTTTTCCACGTTCCTAGTGAGCGCGTTGTCGAGTTTGGTACACAAATTGAACTCTAACATCGGCCCTTGCCCCTTGCCTACCCTTTGTGGTAGAAATCAGTTTCGTTACGTTCGTGACCTGTTCCGACCGATTACCAAACGTCGCACCGCCTTTAAAAAGGTTAATCCGCCCGGCCAGATTAGCAGGGCAATGAGAACACGCAGCACCAGACACACAAAGGAGATCGTTATGCCAAAAAGCACCTTTGGTCAAGCACTACAAGACATTGTTGAACAGCGACACTCAAAGATTCATCCGTTCAGCGACGCCTGGGTGTCGGGTCGTCTCAACCGCCAGATCCTTGGCGAATGGGTTAAGCAACACTACCATTACGTCAGCCACTTCTCACAATGGTGCGGCAATATTTTTGCCAACTGTA
>JAPULM010000607.1 GCA_027294925.1 bacterium | reverse complement strand
AAATGGGTACTTTTCCAGTCAGCCAGGTCAGCTTTGGCTCTCGTACGCGTTATCAAAGCGGCCACCTGGAAATCAATAAGGCATCGGTGCTGGAAGCGGTGCGTCACGACCCCCGTATCGCCAGCGCAGATTTAGACATCGCCAAGCCGGGCGAGTCGATACGCATCTGGCCGGTACGCGACGTTATCGAACCCCGCATCAAGGTCGAAGGCCCTGGCGTCATCTATCCCGGCATATGTGGTCGTGCCATCACCACCGTAGGCGAAGGCCGTACGCATCGCCTGTCGGGCATGGGCATTGTTGAGGTGTCAAGCGTTAACTGGCATGATGCGGGCGGTGACTATGTCGAAATCTACATTGATATGTCTGGTTCCTGGGCTGACATGCTGCCGCAGAGTAAACTGATCAACCTCTGCCTGGTGGTCGAACCGGACGCGGGGCTGGGCAATGAAGCGCAAAACGATGCCGTGCATCACGCCGCCCTGGTGGTCAACGATGAAGTGGCGGCCGCCACGCGTGATTTGACCCCACCCGAACGCGAGGTCTTCACCTTACACGACGTCGATCCGACGCTGCCCAAGATCATTTACATCTGGTGTGTGCACTCGCCACAGGCGATGTCCGGCTCGCCAACTGCGTTTTGTACCGGAACTTACGGTCTCACCCGGCTCACCCCACCGTGGTTCTTACATCCAAACGAGATCCTCGATGGCGCTCTGAGTGGTCCGTATCGCACCGCCTTTGCCATGTCCTGGACCGTGGTCAACAATCCCCTCTTCCTCGACCTATATCGCCGCCATGGTGTCGACTGGAACTTTCTCGGGGTCATCGCGTTGCGGACGGAGTGGACCACCCAGCATGAAAAGCAGCTCATGGCCAATCAAACAGCAAAGCTGGCCAAGACACTAGGCGCGCAGGGTGCCATGTTGACCTGGGACGCCGGCGGCAACGAATTTATCGAAGTGGTGCGCACCATCCAGGCCTGTGAACAACTAGGCATCAAAACCGTCTTCCTGACCAGCGAAGATGACGCCACCGAAGCCGCCCCCACGATGCTGGAGCCGTTGCCGGAAGCGGATGCTATCGTAAGCACCAGTTTTTTCAAAACCAGCACCCTGCAGTTGCCCGACATGCCGCCGGTTGAACGTGTCATCGGCGTGCAAGAAAAAGCCATTGGAGCGCTACGCGACCAACGAGTACCGGCAGCCGGCAGTCTACCGCCACCCCCTCGTTACGATGATCATTATGGCTTCAACACCTTGAGTTGTATTGAGTATTAACGACCTAGAGCCCGGTTCCCCCTCTCCTTTGCCCAGGAGCGGATAGGACGCATCCTAAAGATGCAAAACTTTTTGTCCATCGACACAGCAAGGATGCGGTATGCAACAAACTCTCGAACAACCTGTTATCCGTGGCGTGCGTTTTTTCTTGGCGCATACCCCGGGTCTGGTATGCCACGGTTCAAAACCCATCCGGGATATTGCCCGTGACGCATCGGTAGGCAAAGCCATAACGTCACATTTGCGCAATTATGGAGCGGCTGTCGCCTATCCCCCAAACCGGGCATTTTTGGGCCACCTCCACCCGGACATGCTGGTATCTTTGGACCAACCCTGGTTTGAACACAGTTCCCCAAGCGAACGCTGGGGGCCGCACGGAGAACTGATGCCGGAAGACGAATTCTACGGTATACTGAAAATCTGTGACGTTTTTAATCTGGTCAATTTGGCAAGCACCTTTGTCAAAGAAATACAGCCTGCTTTAGCAGCACACCCCTTGCTGACGGCAACCGATCTAGAGCAATTGGGCGCCGGTGTACCTGATGCGGACATTGACTCGGCGCTCAACGGGCCGACCCAAACCTTACCGCTCTACCTGCGTGATGGGCGTCTTATCGGTTGTATACATGCGGCGCATGCAGAAGACACGTCGTTGGCTGCTGACGTACTACTGGAAAATCTCACCTGTAAAGCGACTGCCGTGATGGCCACGCGGACGCTGTTGGCGCAGGAACAGATTGATCCGGCATCGATTCCGTATATATTGAATAGTGGTGAAGAAGCGGTGGGCGACCGCTACCAACGCGGCGGCGGCAATCTTGCCAAAGCAGTGGCCGAAATGTCCCATTGTCAGCTGGCCACTGGGGTCGATATTAAAGGATTTTGCTGTGGGCCAGCACATGCCCTGGCGTTGGCCGGTAGTCTGGTGAGTTCACGAGTGTTCGACCAAGTGGCGGTTGTCGGTGGTTGTTCACTGGCCAAACTCGGGATGAAATACCGCGGGCATTTGCAGCACCACCAGCCCATTCTTGAGGACGTGCTAGCCGGTGTCGCTATTTTAGTCAGCGCCAACGATGGGTATTCCCCGTTATTACGCCTGGATGCGCTGGGACGCCATACCGTCGCTGCCGGGTCGTCACAGAAAGCGATCTTTGAGCATCTGGTCAGCCACCCTCTACAGCACCTCGGGCTGCGCTACGCCGACATCGACAAATATGCTACCGAACTGCATAACCCGGAAATTACCGAGCCGTCCGGCAGTGGCAACGTACCCCAACTGAACTATCGAGTGATTGCCGGCTTAGCCGCCATGCAAAAGGAAATTACCCCGGCCGAAGTGCCTGACTTTGTTGCCAAACACGGTATGCCGGGTTATTCTCCTACCCAGGGGCATATTGCTTCGGCCATCCCCTTCCTCGGTCATGCCGTCGACGGCCTGCGTGACGGCACCATGCAACGGACTATGTTTCTAGCCAAAGGCAGTTTATTTCTAGGTCGTATGACACAGATGGCCGATGGGTTATCATTCATACTTGAGCGTAATACAGGTTAAGAAGATCGTATGGGACAGATTTCGTATGGCTGGGGACAGATGAATGGCGACAGATTTAAATCTATCCCCATTCATAAAAATATTTTCGTAGGAGATCATAGATGGACTTAAAGGGGAAAAAAGTAATCGCCCTAGGTGAACGTGATGGCGTGCAGGGAAGCGCCATTGCGCAATGCGCGTCAAGCGCTGGCGCCGATATTATATTAGAAGTGACCCACTGTTTCGTCTGAACGGCGGCCGGCGCCCTTGACCTGGAAGGTCAGGATGAAATCAAGCGGGTGGCTGAACAGTACAGCGCAGACGATGTGGTAGTCTTGCTCGGCACGCCCAATGCGGAAAGCAGCCGTTTATATGCCATGACGGTTACGGAAGGCGACCCGTCTTGGGCCGGTGCCCTGGCTGGGGTTGCACTTGGCTTACCAGTCTATCACATCACCGAAGCGGATATTAAAGGCCAAATCGCACCACAGGCCTACGACGAACATATCGCGCTAATGGAGATTGTGTTGGAGGTTGACGATATTGCCAAGGCTGTACAGGAAGTGCGCACCACGACCGGCCAACAGGCGGAATCATAACAGACAGCCGTATATTGAGACAGGAACATTATGGCGCGAGCAACTCATTACTGGCTGATGAAGTCGGAACCGAATGTCTATTCCATTGACGACCTGAAACGAGACGGCAGCACCTGCTGGGATGGCGTGCGGAACTATCAGGCCCGCAACATGATGCGGGACGAGATGAAGATCGGCGACCAAGTGTTCTTTTATCACAGCAATGTCAAACCAATGGGTATTTACGGCGTTGCAGAAGTCGTGCGAGAGGGCTATCCGGATGATTCGGCCTTTGATCCAGACGATCTGCATTACGATGCCAAGAGCGATCCTGGCAACCCAACCTGGATCATGGTCGATATCGGCTACATGGGAACCTTTCAAGCACCCGTCACGTTGGGCACTTTGAAACAGAGCCCAGGTTTGGAGCAGATGAAGGTCATCCAGCGTGGTAGCCGGCTATCCATACAGCCGGTCAGCCCTGAGGAATGGGCCATCGTCTTGGCAATGGGAAAGTTCATCACGTAATCCGATGTGATGGGATTATGCAGCGTCTCAAAATGGTTGCCTTCATTGCGCACTAGGATTGTGCCGAGGGAAACTGTGGCGAACGTTTTTCTCGTACTGCTTGTAGGCCCTCTGAGACATCATCAGTCATAAAACCCATCATCTCCAAGGCCAGCGAGGCATCAAAAATTGGTCCGGCGCTGCGCAGCCAATTATTAAGTGCCCGCTTGGTCCAACGGATAGCTAACTGCGAACCGGTGGCTAATTTCTGTCCCACTTCTAGCGCCTTAGGCACCACCTCTTCCTGGGGCACAGCAAGACTTACCAGTCCAATGCGTTCGGCTTCCTTGCCATCGAGGAAGTCAGCAGTAAGCAAGTAATATTTCGCTTTAGCCATACCGCACAGTAGTGGCCAGATGATCGCAGCGTGATCGCCGGCGGCCACGCCAATGCGCAGATGTCCATCAGTAAGCCGGGCGGTTTCGGAGATAATACTGATATCAGCCAGTAAGGCAACGGCCAGCCCGGCTCCCACTGCGACGCCATTGATCGCTGACACCACGGGTTTATCCAAGTTGATCATGTTATAGACGATATCAGCCGCCTCTTTCATCACCCCGGCCACAATGTTCATGTCTTTATTGTAGGCCTCGATCATCTCGAGGTCGCCGCCGGCGGAAAACGCCCTACCGGCGCCGGTAATGACGACCACACGGGTCTCGGGGTCATCGCCGATGTCCAACCACACGCGTGACAACTCCCAATGCAGACGGGCATTCGTAGCGTTATAGACGTCGGGCCGATTAATGGTAATGAACAAGAGACCATTCTCTTGATGCTCGAACAATAAATGTCGATACTGGCTATAATCTGTCATCAACGCTCTCCTTGTCACTACGTGTCCGTATGCTGGCTCTCCCAACGCCGAAGAAGTATCTTAGCATCCGTTCTACGCACCGCGAACACCTTCCGCGCGCATTATTTTTCATTACACCGCAAAGTCATTGTCTTGTCCAGCGTTATATCCGATTCATCACTACCCGAGGCTTGACTTATAGTCATTGCATAGGTAACGTCGCTAGCGAAATCGAACGACCTTCCAACATGGTTTGTAATGGAGATCTTGCTGCCGTCTGAAGTGGCGCTCGAAAGACATAAGAAATCACCCGGGGGCAGAATTGCCATCTGTCCCCTCACAAAAAAAGAATTATTGTGGGAGACATACAGTGTCATTGCAATCAATTGGCGTAAGTTTAACGGGGAGTTTTCCGCAGGGTATGCCAGCCATTGGAGAGATGATGGATAATGTTCGCCAGGCCGAGCGACTAGGCTACGATGGCATCTGGTCCGGCGATCACATCATCATGCACAGTCCGATTATGGATGTCATGACGGTTCTGGCCAGTTTCGCTGCCATTACCGAACGGGTGACACTTGGCACCGCCGTATATCTGATGCCCTTACGCCATCCCATCGCTATTGCCAAACAGGTCGCCTGCTTGGATTTGCTCTCCCAAGGCCGTTTTATCTTAGGTGTCGGGGTCGGCGGAGAAATCGTTGGTGAATTCGATGCGGTTGGTGTTCCTGTCAAGGAGCGTGGACGTCGCACCGACGAAGGATTAGACATTCTGACCCGCGTGTTAAGCGACAATCACGTCAGCTACGAGGGAACCTATTATCAAATTCATGATGTCACGCTTGAACCGCGGCCACAACAGCAGCCCTACCCACCCATCTGGGTTGGCGGTCGCTCGGATGCAGCTGTCCGTCGAACAGCCCGTTATGGCAGTTGCTGGCTCGGCTACCTGGTCAGTCCCGGGCGTCTCAGTGAGGCCATGCAGAAGGTGCAGGATATGGCACCGACATACGGTCGCAACCCAGAAAACATTCAGGGCGGCATGTTACTATTTACCGCGCTTGCCAAGGATTATGAAACCGGCAAGGAAATGGCCATTCGCAACCTGACACGCCGTTACCGCCAGCCTTTCGATAATTTGGTTGAGCGCTACTGCATCATGGGTACCGCGGACCAGTGCATGGACCAGCTCCAACGCTTTGTTGCTGCCGGTATGCGTCATCTCGTCTTTAGCTTTACGTGCCCGGCGGAACAAATACCCGAACAGCTAGAGCAATGTGCCCAAGAGCTATTGCCACGTTTAAGAGCACTATAGTTCGGGTTTATGAGAGCGACGTGTCGAGCCAAAAGAAATACGGCTGGGCATTCAAGCAGAGCGGTTTATGTGATAAATCAACTGTAAGCCCTTCAGGGTAAGCTGTAGATCAACCACATCAATGGCGTCCGTTTCCAGTGCGATGACCTCAGCCAAACCGCCAGTAGCGATAACGGTCACGCTATTCATCGTGGCAACATCGATCATCTCGCGTTTTAGACGACTCACGAGCCCTTCTACCAAACTGGCATAGCCCAGCACCAGACCGGACTGCATGGTATGAATCGTATTGCGGCCAATCGCCTGAGGCGGGCGCACCAACTCAACCTGATACAATTGAGCAGCGGAACGCGTCAGCGACTCAAGCGCCGTAACCATGCCAGGCGCGATGGCGCCGCCCAAATAATCGCCAGTAGATGAAACACAATCAAAGACCGTCGCTGTACCAAAAGCGATGGTAATTGCCGGCCCACCATATAAGCGGTGCGTTGCAAGGGCATTAACGATCCGATCCGAACCAACCTCTCGGGGATTATCGACTAAAAGTTTAACGCCGATATTGATCTCAGGCCCAACTATAATCGGTTCGATATTGAGATATTGACGCGAAAGCTGAGCGAACACCGATCGTAAAGGCGGTACAACGCACGAAATGGCAACACCGTTGATGTCTTTAGCGGATACCCCTCGAGCCTGAAACAGGCTCAATATGAGCATGGCATATTCATCAGCTAAGCGGGCGCGCTCAGTGGCAAAACGCCAGTCTGCCAACAAAGCATCCCCCTCAAACACCCCGGCTTTGATTGTCGTATTGCTGATATCAAAGGCTAGAAGCATTGTTGTTATTGTCGTTGCGGAGTTTTCTTATATTCCGAAACAAGGCACGCCTCATCCCCACTATACAGCTGATGCTCAAACGAAAGGCTACTGTGCCAGAGCCCTTTTGAAAGATCAAGTCAAGTTTTATGCAGGTGGTAGGGGCGCCTGTATGCCTCCATAGATCGTAGGGCATGGGGGTCTCACGCTCGGCCTTCCTGTTCTATGACAATCCAATTGCCTGGGCAACTGTCTCAAGATGCAGACCGACATCCCCAAAATCAAGCCCTGCGGCCTGAATGCGTTTATGATACAGATGCAGGGGATGCTCTTCACAATAGCCAATCGCACCCATAATCTGATGCCCCTTACGTGCCACTCGTAGGCAGGCTTCACTGGCATACGCCTTCGCCATAGCCACATCGGCATCGCATGCCATGTTCTCCTGCATTTTCCAGGTTGCATAGTAGAGAATGTATCGTGCGCCTTCAACGTGACGCAGGAGATCAGCACAATGATGTTGGATAGCTTGAAACGACCCAATCGGACGGCCGGATTGCTCCCGCACCTTGGCATAATCCACACAGATTTCCAGAATTCGCTGGGCACAACCAACCATCTCGGCGCATCGAGCCAAGGCACCAAGTTGTAAAACAGGCGCTAATGCCTGCCAGCCCTGTCCTTCCGCACCGATAATAGCTTGAGGATGAACAGGCACATCGTCAAACATGACCTCAAACAGTTTTTCACCCGACATCATCTCTAACGGCGACCAAGTGATACCAGCCTGGCTAGTCGGCAACAATACCAGATTAAAACCACCACTACCACGCACTACGGCAATCAATTGGTCGGCGATGTGAACGTCCTTAACAAAGAGTTTGCAGCCATTAATAACACCACCCTTTTCTCCTTGTAGGGTGATCGCTTCAGGAACAAAATCAACGCTGTCCTCAATTAACGCAAGCGTACAGAATTGTGTACCATCTGCCATCGCAGGCAGTAGTTGCCGCTGTTGAGACGGGTTCCCTACCGCCAATAACAGCGCCGTTGACACCACAGCACTCTGAATATATGGACTGGGAAAGCAGGCACGCCCCATCTCTTCAATGAGTAAAGCGGCGTCAAGCAAAGAGCCGCCACTACCGCCAAATTCGGGAGGGATAAGCAAACCGGGCCATCCGAGCATTGCAACCTGCTGCCACAGATCATTCGAAAACCCATAGCTATCTAAGGCAAGCTCTTGCACCAATGTGGTGGGACAATTGTGCTGGAAAAACTCACGCGCGGTGCTGACAAGCAAATCCTGTTGTTCCGTCAAATGAAAATCCATCTGCTTAATTCCTAACCATTGACTCACGCGGCAACCCTAGGCCACGCGTCGCCACTGTGGTACGTAAGACTTCTGAAGTGCCTCCAGCAATGGTATGACCCAGGCTTGTTTGATAAATATGCTGCATGCTACCGCGCAACTTGCTCCAACGTGATCCCTCTCTCAGTGGCCCATAAAGGCCAAGTAATTGCATACCAAAATTGGCCAGTTTCTGACCCGTCTCATCGGCATATAGTTTATTCAGAGACGGCTCATAAAGCGTCGGCAAGCCTTCCTTAATCAGCCAGCCGTTACGGTAGAACAGCATACGCAACACCTCAATCTCCGTAGCCAAATCGGCAAACTGGCGTCGCACCACAGCGTCATGCGCAAGGCGTTTACCACCGCGTGTGGTGACATTGGCAAACTCGACAAGCTCACCGAGAATCCGTTTCAAGGCCGGCGCTTTATAGAAGCGCCCCCAGAATCGGTCAGTATCAAGCCCTTTGAGTAACTGTACGAACCCTTCATCTTCTTCACCAAGCAAATAGTCTTTCTCCACCCTTACCGCATCCAGAAACACCTCATAGTGATACACCTCTCCAGTCATGCTACGGATGGGTCGAATATCCAATCCGGGCGTCGTACTATCAACAACGAACATACTTAGACCTCTGTGACGAGGCGCCTTGGGATTGGTACGGGCAATCACCAAACCGTAGGTGCTGATAGCAGCGTGGCTGCTCCAAATCTTGCGACCATTGAGCACATAATCATCGCCATCGCGGACCGCCTGAGTCTGTAAAGACAAAAGATCAGAACCTGCATTCGGCTCACTAAAGCCTTGCCAAAAAGTCGCCTCACCACGCGCGATTCGAGGCAGCACTTCTTGTTGCAGGCGCGGCGAACCATAGCGAATAATAGCGTCTGCCGTCTGATCACACCCCCCAAGTGGCCCAAACGGCGCCCCAGCAGTAGCGAGTTCCTCAAGCAAAATAAGTTTGTACATGAAAGGACGATCTAGCCCGCCAAATACCTGTGGCCAAGTCATCGACAACCAGCCGCGTTCGGCCAGTTTACGTAAGAAAGCATGCGAATGCGCCCCTGAGCCGTAACCCGCGTCCATCCCATCCTGCGGAAAATGCTCTGCAGGGTTATCGCATAGGAACTGACGGACTTCCTCTCGAAAAGCGTCTTCTTCAGAGGTAAAGCCGAACTCCATAATCTCCCCCTTATTCCAATGCAGCCTGACAATCTTCCCCAATTGTTCTACAAACGTCGACGTAGAGGCAAGACTAAAGTTTACCATACAGCTTTTGCATGATTCTTACCAAAAATCCACCCAGCAAGGATAACAAAACGCTCCAGCGGACAAGGCGTAAAATTAAAAGAATTATGCTCAACGAAATAAACGAAAGGAGGGACTAACACCTTGCTCAAATGGCAGACGACCAAGACCGTGCTGATAAGGTCAAAACGTCTATAAAGAGGTACAACAGAGGCATAAACGATTAGGACTTAAGTAACCGACAAGGCGTCCTAGTGAGATCGAAGACGAGGCACTTTAGCCCATGTTATACGGCCTTCTTCAACCTGTCTTGATCTAACTCGGACAACCCTTGCTTGCAAACACGGGTCACACAGGACAGGTACGCCATCTGCAATTCTATCTTGTTTTACGCGAACAGTGATGACAAGGCCACAGTCTGCGCACGGCAAATTTTTCATTTTACATGCACCTGAATATCAACTGCTAATCAGTTAAAAAAATATAAACTACCTAAATAGACTGATCGTCTTTATTAGGTAAAAACTAAACTTCATGTGAGGTATATTACACAAAATTTGACTTTAAAAAATCAATTAGTATCTTTTTTATAACATAAATCAATTAGTTAAACTTAATAATATTTTATATAAAAATCTTACTTTTAATTTATAATCTTAAAGTAAAGACTTCGCATTAACGACCTTCCAATCGACTTGCTCCTTTCAGCCGAGTCCATGATGTGCAAGCAGCGTTAACATTTTTTAGCACTCTACCAGAAGTCGATCCCAATTTTCTGGGTATTTATGGAACCCGCTATGGCGGCTCAACGATCCGGCTGCGGCGCATACCATTCCTTTAGAATATGTGGCTAACACCTTAAGTTTCAATCCCCAATGGGGGGTGGATAAGACAGCGCCGCGCCCAATCTTATTTATTAGCACCGACAATGATCGGCTAGTCTCGCAGGAAGAATCCGAACATCTCTGCAGATGCGCAGGAGAACCCAAAAAGCTTGTTATTTTAAAAGGTTACGGGCATTACGAGTCTATACTGAGCCCGCTTTCAGTGAAGTCATGCGAGAGACGCTTGACTGGCTCCAGGAATATCTACCGGCCCATGAAAGCCTGGACGGAGCCGTACGATGTGTGTGACGGCTGTCACAAATCTAGTGTGACTACCATCACGGCCCAAACAAAGGAAATCGACTATGGTTTGGCTTATGAAGAGTCTTGTAAAAACTGCTTAGGAGAGCCCCCATGAGCATGAGCACCACCCCTTTACGGAATGAATCCCGGTCATCTGTTATTATTAGAACAACTCTTTACGATCTTGTTGAAGCCATCAATGCAGAAGCTCAGCTTGATGAAGAAGACCTGGTCGTTTCCACCGTCATGCACTTGTTAGGCACAAGCCGCGTTACGTTCCCTCATCGACAAGAACATTATAATTGATACTTAATTGACGTAACGACCACTGGTGCAAGAAAAACGATGGCTAACGCCGTTGCCTCTTTTTAGAAGATTTTTGATCGTCTAACAAGCTTGCCAAGACAGACCGGTGTCGAGCAATCACCCGATATCCCGTATTGGTCATCCATCGGAACGGCCACTGACCAAGAACTCTTGCTATCCGTCGATATCCAAGCACCCCAAGGATGTACATGCAAGCATCGCCTCCCTGTAACAGGCGACCATCGTGGAAGCGCACGTGAAGGGCGTGTTGGCAGCGCCGGTAGAGATCTGGTGTCATGCAAGAGGCAGACATCTCTTGCAAAGGAATAGCACGCAACTGTCCGGCAGCATCATGTCGCTTGACCCAAGCGATACAATATTGTCAAAAGCCTCATTGGCCATCCCAAATGATAATTGGTGGCATCCCTTTTTCCATCAAACAACCCATCCGCTTAAGGGGAAAATAGCATAAGGTATTTTATGCTGCGACATGGAAGGCGTCAAGCAAGTTTAAAAAGCGGCAAGGTCCGTTGGGTTACGCTCCGATGCTTTCCCAGACACGCGCTTCAATCCAGAGCCTTACCAACGACTCATCCAACTTGTTTTCCCGCACCTCAGCTTCCAAAATTCCAAGCGCCCGATCAATAGGTAAGGCTTTCTTATAAGGGCGATCAGTGGCAGTCAGTGCATCAAAGATATCCGCAATTGTCATAATACGTACACCTAACGGTATCTCTTGCGCTTTTAGTCCGAGAGGGTAGCCACTACCATCAAGCTTTTCGTGATGAGCATAGGCAAGTTTTGGAACTTGGGCAAGATCTCGTGTCCAGGGAATCGTCTGAAGAAAATGATAGGTATGCGTGACATGGCTTTGGATCTCATTACGTTCATCATCCGTCAAGCTGCCACGCCGAAGCGAAAGCGCCTGCAACTCCCCGTCTGTAAGGAGGCTAAAAGAATTCCCGTCAGGCTGAAGGAACTCCCAGTGGCGTATAGGCTGCAAAGCCGAAAAATCCCCTTCAAGTGTAATACTAGGTTGATTAGCGGCTTCGACTGTACGGAACATTGTACTGATGGTAAGAAGCTCTTGCCGCAGCTCTTCATACAAAAGCGGAAGCCGTTTTTTCATCCCTTGAGGATCTTGTAGCGCAGCCTCCAGCCATGCTTCAAATCGGTCTGCGCGGTGTATCGTTTGGGCAAGTACGAAACGCTGCCGCAAGGTTTCAAGTTGCTCCTCATATAGTTTCTCGGCTTTGTTCAGAATCTTCTCGCGCACCCCAACCTTGCCAAAATCGTGTAATAGCGCAGCATATCGTAGTTCATGTAACTCTCTCTCCGAAAACCGAGAGCCTGCCCAAGGCCCATGTTCAAGTTGTTCCACCCTCAAAGCCAATGCGACAGTACTTTCAGCAACACGCGCACTGTGGCCTGATGTACTCGGGTCTCTCTGCTCAATCGCGGTCACTGAAGCTGTCACAAAGCCCTCAAATAGACGCTCGATATCCTCATACAAACGGCTGTTTTCCAGACTAATCGCTGCTTGAGACGCTAAAGAACGAAGAACCTCAACATCAGAGGTGCTAAAGGGCACCACTTCAGTCGCAATTTTTGCATCGGTCAAAGGGACAGCAGGGCAGGGTTTACGATTAATAAGCTGAAGCACCCCCAACACTTCGCCTTCGCGTGTAGAAAGCGGAATCCCGACGATACTGCGTGTACGGTAGCCGAAACGTGTATCAAAGCTATGGTCGTGCTGAATAGGCCCATCAGGTTGAAGCGCGTATGCATCGTCAACAACAACAACGGTATTTCCTTCAGCTACGGCACCTGCAACACTACGGCGATTGAGAGGCAGCAAACTCGCTTTCCAAGGGGCATGTACACTATCGTTTTGAGCCAACGCAAAACGCAAAGCAGTATTACCGTGTTTATCCTTTTCAACGAGATAAAGCGAACCAGCATCCGCGGCAACCAATTGGCAGGCACGGGAGAGAATAAGGTTAAGAAGCTGTGCAGGGTTTCGCTCTGCTGATAATGCAATACCAATTTCGTTGAGTGATTTTAAGGTTGTCGCATTATCCTTAATATCGCCGTCGCTAGCAAGACGCTCTCGACGCCATGTTTCAGCTGTCCATAAGGCCCTGCTAAGCGCCTGAGAATGACCGGCCATCTCTCGAGGCAAAGGAACCCAAGGACCTGAAGGGAGAGCCTCATCACGGGCCCATACCCCGGTCCAACCAGGTGGTAAAGCACAAATAGGCGTATGCTGCAGACAGACAAGAATGCCACTGTTTTGAATCGGGTCAGTCAATCCGACTGTTGTCTCAGCTATTTCAAGACCTATTTGGAGGGCAATGGTTTCAATTTCCAAAGGCGCCACAAGGTAACAACGATTAATATCACGTTGTTCGGTCGTCGGCAGCTCCTGCACTAGCCCCCTTGATGCATTCACAATTGCAATTCCTTCCAATTCGTGGCCCTAGCGTGACAAATATTGCACCAAACTGCCCTGCCCGTGTCACACAAGCGGTTCTTGTTCTCGAAATTGTTCGAATTCAGCCTTATTCACGGCTTTGCGGTACGCTTCATTACCTGTGATAAGCCGCGCATCGAGAAAACGATGCAGCGAATAGTCAAGGCTCTGCATGCCAAGGAGAGCGCTGCGTTCGATCACACCGGCTAATTGGTTGGTTTTGCCTTCGCGAATGATGTTGGCTATCGCGGCGTTATTGATCAAAATCTCAAAAGCTGCCAATTGTCCTTTCCCAACAGCTCGACGAACAAGCTGTTGGGAAATCACACCACACAGGGAAGTAGAAAGCATCGTCCTAATACGTGAACGTTCGCTTGCAGGAAAAACGTTGATAATACGATCAACTGCGTAAGTCGCACCATTTGTATGCAGGCTGGCTAAAATAAGTACACCTGTTTCTGCCGCGGTAACCGCCAACGAGATCGTTTCCAGATCACGTAGTTCGCCTACCAGCAAAACATCCGGATCCTCACGCAGAGCCGATCGCAGCGCTGCCGCGAAGCTTGTCGTACTCTCCCCAATTTCGCGTTGGCTAATCAGACATCCTTGGCGACGGTGAACAAACTCTACAGGATCCTCAATCGTAATAATATGCCCTTTTCGCTCACGATTGATAAAGTCAATCATAGCGGCCAAAGTCGTTGTTTTCCCAGATCCCGTCGGCCCGGTCACCAAAACAAGGCCCTTCTTCTCACGACACAACGTTTTAAAAACAGCAGGCGTTTCTAGCTCTTCCAGGGTTTGGACAGTGCTTGGGATAACACGTAGCACAGCCCCAAGCCCCTGTCTATGGCGAAAAATATTAGCCCTAAAGCGAGCGAGCCCAGGGGCCTCATAAGCATAGTCTACCCCATAGCAAGAAGCGAAAAGCTTTGCCATACGATCAGACATCGTTTCGTGGAGTAGCGTGGTGGTTTCATCCACCGTCAGTTCCCGATATTTGACGGGAAAAAGATCGCCATAAAGACGGATTCGGGGAGGATTTCCAGACACCAAATGAAGATCTGATCCCCCTTGGTTAACAACAAGCTCAAGAAAAGTATCGATACGCTTCACGTGAACCTACTTACCCGTTAAGTTTCCTAACCCCCTACCAGACTAACTTTGGGAAGAAGATTAGGGTCGGTAACAAATCTTTGAAATTGCTTTTTATCAAGCGCATGACGATAGGCATCATCAGGATCAATTGTCTTATTCTGCAAAGCATTAAGTAAAGCCTGATCCATCAGTTGCATACCTAAGGCCCGTCCAGTCTCCAGTTGCATAGGGATCTGGAAAATCTTGTCACTAGTAAGCAAATGCCCGATAGCCGGCGTCATCACCATTATCTCGGCAATCGCTTTGCGCCCTTGGGCGTCTGCCGTCTTCACCAGAGCCTGACTGATAACGCCAGTCAAGGAATGGGCCAGCGAGACAGTAACCTGCTCTTTTTGCTCCGCCGGCGCTGCATCAATGATACGTTCTAAAGTTTTGCTAGCGCTTGCAGTATGTAACGTTCCAAGGACAAAATGTCCCGTCTCAGCAGCCCTCAGGACCATAGAAATCGTATCAGCATCGCGTAGTTCCCCAACCAGAATCACATCAGGATCTTCGCGTAAAGCAGCTCTCAACCCCTCCATAAAACTGCCAACGTGAGTCCCAATCTCTCGTTGCACAACCAGTGACATCTTGCTCGTATGTGGGAATTCAATAGGGTCTTCCAAGGTAATGATATTGAGCTTCCGAGTATTGTTCAGGTAATCGATTATGGAAGCAAGAGTTGTGGACTTACCACTGCCTGTTGTTCCCGTCACCAGGAGTAAACCCTGATGATAATGGGACAGCTTCTTGAGAATGGGGGGTAGCCCCAGATCATCAAGTGTCGGAATAGTGGTAGGAATGATACGAAATGTTGCTCCAATACCATCAATTTTCCGAAACAGGTTGACACGAAAACGATCCCCTCCCTCACGCGTATAGGAGATGTCGAGATCAGACCCGGTATGGAACAGCGCCCATTGTTCTTCGGTCAAAATCTCAGTAAGCATTCCCTCAAGTTCTTCGTCACCTAAATCTCTATACCTAATCGGAATTAGCTCTCCGTGCAGGCGCAACATGGGTGGGTGTCCAGCAGCCAGATGGATATCTGAACCGCTTTGTTCACGGCCAATCTGCAGAAATGCGTCAAGCCTCGCCATTATCCAACCTCTTGCTTTAGCACCGCTTGGAGATGCTCCCGCATCGTATCAATATCTTGATAACGATTTTTGGGATCTACAGACATTGACGTAAGAATAATTTCTTCCAGTTCAGGAGACAGGCTTGGGTTATGTTCATGAGGTGGAACAACCTGCCCTTGCACATGCTGATATAGTATCGTAATGGGGTCTTTCCCCTGGTAGGGAGGGCTACCGGTGAACATCTCGTACATGATCACACCTAGGCTGTATATGTCCGTGCGAACATCAACATCTCGTCCCTGAACTTGCTCGGGCGCCATGTAGGTGGGCGTCCC
>JAPULM010000606.1 GCA_027294925.1 bacterium | reverse complement strand
TCGCGCAGAAGGCCGAGGGCAATCCGTTCTTTGTCGAGGAGGTGGTCAAATCCCTGCGCGAGACCGGGGCCATTCAGCAGGCAGGTGACCAGTATATCTTGGGCCAGGCCGCTCGACGAGATCGTGGTCCCCAATACCATCCAGGATGTGCTCATGGCGCGTATTGACCGCCTGGAGGAGGCACCCAAAAAGACGCTCCAGGTGGCGTCGGTGATCGGTCGCGAGTTCACTCACCGCCTGCTGGATCGCCTGGCGGATATCCGGGACAGGACCGAAGCGTACCTCCAGGAGCTCAAAGCCATTGAGCTGATCTACGAGAAAGGGCTGTTTCCTGAACTGGCCTATATGTTCAAACATGCTCTGACACAGGACGTGGCCTACAACTCACTCCTGGAACAACGGCGGACAGACCTGCCTCGCCATATCGGCCTCGCCATTGAGGACCTGTATAGCGACCGGCTGACGGAGCAGTATGAGGTGTTGGCGTACCACTTTGCTAAGGGCGAGGTCGTGGACCAAGGCTCTCGAATACATCTGCAAGGCGGCAGAGAAGGCCACCCAGGCCTTCGCCATTAGCGCGGCATTCACCCTATACGGCCAGGCCCTCAAGGTGGTAGATCATCTTGACGAGGCGGCGGGTGTCCAGGCCCGCATGGCGATCCACCAGGCCAGAGCGAATCTGTATTTCACCGTGGGTGATTTTTCGGAAGCCTGGGCTGAGGGCGAGCGCTTCCTGGGCGTCGCTCGTCAGGTTGAAGATGGGGCGAACGAGGGTGCAGCGCTGGCGACCATCGCCCAGGCGGCCATGTGGGCCGAGGATTTCGACTCGGCACTTGCCCATGCCGGTCAGGCGATCGAGGTCGCCAGGACGGTGGGGGCGCAGTCGGCCTTAGCCAGCGGACGCATGATCACCGGCTCTATCTACAGTGTCACAGGCCGTCTTAGCGAGGCGCGGGAGGAGCTCGACCAGGCTCTCACCATCGGACGCTCGGTGGGCGACACGAGCCTCCAGACGCACACGCTCTTCTGGACCAGCACGATCGAGAACTGGGAGGGAGCATATGACAAGGCAGTCGACCTCGCAGCCGAGGGGGTCCGCATTGCCCGGACGCACAACCTCGTTGCCCAGTTCCTGCGGTGTCTCTATGCCCAGGCCATTTCTTTGACTGGCAAGGGGAACTATGATCAAGCGCTCCCCCTGTTCGAGGAGGGCTTGGCGATCGCCGAAAAGATCGGCGACGAGGCGTATATTCCCCGCTATCTCAACGGCCTTGGGTGGCTTTACCTCGAGTGTGAGGCATTCGACCGCAGTCTCGACTTCAGTGGGCAGGGAAGCGACATGGCCCAGAAGATGCGGCGCTACCCGACAGGCATAGAGAAGGTCGCTTTCGCCGAGGTCAATCGTGGTGACGCCTTCCTGGCACAGGGGGATCGCCCGCTGGCGCAGGAGGTGCTCGAGGGCGTCCACCGCATGGTGAAAGACTCCCCGACCCATGACTGGATGCGGTGGCGTTACACAACGCACCTCTTTGTGAGCCTGGGTGAGTTCTGGATGGCTCGCGGCGAGCCGAGGCAGGCGCAGGCATTTGCCGCCCAGTGCTTGGAGATCGCAACGCGTACCAGCTCATGGAAATATGTGGTCAAGGGATGGCGACTCCACGCTGAAGTCAAACGGCCTGGCATGGCCCGGCAGACGTATCAGGCCGCCCATGAGGTCATTGACGGGATCAAGGCAGATCTGCGGCATCCAGAGCTACGTGCCGGCCTAGACAATTCCCCCCTGATCCAACACATCTACGACCTGAGTGCGTAAGACCAAGTGACGTCAACCTCTAATCCCAGAACAACCGTGTCGACGTCAGTCTAGGGATAGACGTGCAATCGGTGCTAAAAGTGACGATTTAAACGTTGTTTAAAATCAATAGCTTATAGACGGTTAAAACTGTATCTCGTTACAATTCAATCAAGTGAGGGTGCGATTCCCCGAAGCTTGCTTCGTTTCCGCTTTTCCGGGTTCTGCCTTTCGAGGTTTTGATACCCCGTAGCTTGCTGCGGGGAGTCTTCATTTAACAGCCTCATTTGCCGCCGGCCAATTTTACGCCAGATTTATCTGCACGGTCTCATGCACAACCTATTGATAAATCAGACCTCTATATTGACTATGAAACTCTGCATACCTTTGTTCGGTTCGAGCGGTTCTTGCCAAACTCAGTACCCCTGCCGGTTGGTTAAACAAGGGTACTGAGTTGCAGCGATTTACAACCTGCCAAACCGAATAGTCGCCATGGCCCAGTTCCAAATGCGGCATCACATTAGAAATCAATTGACCACACGTCACCAAAGCGGGGCGATAAATGCCGTAGGCAGAGCTAATCCGGTGTGATACAGAGTGTCATTAATTCAGACACTCGAGATAGTTCCTCAAGCTGATCAACGACATTGATAATCGCTTCAATTCTACCTGATGGTAGTGCTCGCTTCGCATTATCGCGAAACTTATCTCGCACCTCATCTGCAGGCATGGGATTATCAGGGTGCCCACGATTGATTGGCTCTCGCCATTCCAGCTTACGGCCATCTCGCAAGGTTAGTCGTATGCCGCCAGGAAACGTGTTGGGGAACTCAGGCCAAGGTTCGACGCAGTAACCAATTTTAGCTGCCGTAGCCAAAACTTCACGGTTTTGCAGGGCCTCTTCGGTAAAATTATCTAGTCGAGCATGGCCATGCACCAAGTTCGTCGCGGCACAAAACGGCAAGCTAAACAGAGCCCCATAAGTCGCGACAGGTTTCTGCTTATCTGCCAGCGGTTCGCAGACGATAGGAACAATCTGTTCAGGCACCAGCACTTCTCCGCTGACGATGTCATCCGGCTTAAAATGGTGCTGTCTTTGTAGGGCTAGAGCTGCGTCCATACCTGCATGACTGAAATGACATACGGGATAGGGTTTAAATGCGATGTTAGTCGATTCCCAATCCTCGCCAAGACCTTTTGTCAATCGGGCAGGGTTAAAATGGTCTTGCCCGACATGCGAGGCATATAGCCCGAAGCGACCTTCTAAGACTGTTTTAGGAGCTTGGAATCCACCCATGGCAAGCTGGGCTGACACGACCCCTCCATGCGCGGCCCAGCCGGGATGCAAGCGTTTAGTCCATGATCCATCATCCAGAAAAGCCTGCAGACCGGCTGCTTGACTACCGCAAATGCCAAGGGTATTGGCCAACTCGTCCGGCGACAATCCCATCAGTTTGCCAGCTACCATGCCGGCAGCAAACGTTCCACAAATCGGGGTGGCATGATAGCCGTGATGGTGAAACGCCCCTGGTGCAGCTGCTCCAAGGCGCGTAATCACTTCATAGCCAATAACGGTGGCGGTAAGTAGCGCTTTTCCGTCAACCTGTAATGATTCGGCAACCGCTAAGGCGGGCGGCACTATGCATGTACTGACGTGGGTAATAGATTCCGTATGGGTGTCATCAAAATCAAGACCGTGGGTAAAGCTGCCGTTGATCAGCACGGCACTAGGGGCCGGCAAACGATCACCATATCGCAAAACAGTACTTTGTGGCACCCCACCCCAAGCACGCGCAGTCTCGACTACGATACGTGCAAAGTCCATATCTGAGGCAGCCAGTCCAATGCCCAAGATATCCAGAATGTGAAGTTTGACCCGCTCAATTACTTTGGAAGGAATATCTTTGAACTGGAGCTGCTCAGCAAAAGCTGATAATTGTTCAGATGCAGTACCCATAGCGTTATCTCCTTGCTATCCTGGTCATTCGAGAACACAGTAATAACCACCATCAAACGTTGTTTGAACATGCCAACTGTCGACCCCGTTTGTTGACCTGGCTGGGTTGGCATTCGTAAAGTCGAAAATGTTGGGAGCGGATCATATTGGAAGGATGCGTTGCTCAGTTCATCCAATATTTTTCTGACCATTTGAGACCAATAGTTTAACCCTCAGATCCCCGAAAACATTGTTAATTTAAGAGTTGGAGCTATCCTCAAGACCCCTGTTTTGATCAGATGTGGATAATACGTTTATAACCTCCGAAATGCCACAAGGCTTAGGAAGAAATCTACCCTCTTAGATAATAACTTATAAATCAAATGATTGCAGGTCATCCCTGGTTCTCTTTTAAAGTGATACGTTCCCCGTTCAAATTAATTGTCTGGCAATTGTGAAGTTTTCCCCATTTTTTCCACATCCTTACAGGACAATACGAGGAAGTCCTTGATTTATAGGAATTTACTTGACGTTTAGACGACACCTTGCTGGCGTAAGGTTGCAATCCGTTGTGGCGACATTCCCAGCCAATCGATCAAAACATGGTCAGTATGCTCACTTAAAGTGGGGGGTGCGAGAAAAGTGCTGTCATTTACATTGTGAAATTTAATCGGGTTACCAGGCATTTTAACTGTGCCGTAATGAGGGTTATCTACTTCAATAACCATATTTCGCGCCTGAACCTGAGGATCGGCAACGGCACGATCCACCGTGTTGATCGGGCCACATGGAACCCCTGCTGCTTCCAACCGTTGCAACCATTCTTCAGCGGTACGCGTCAGGAAGATGTCTTGCAACAAAGCCATCAATGTGTCCATATGTTCCAGACGTCCGGCACGATCCACAAAGCGGGGGTCATCGGCCCATTCGGGTCGCTCAATAGCGACACACAAGGCACGCCAAAACTTGTTGCCGTTCGCATCAATGACGATATGGTCATCCTGGGTCCGAAAGGCCCCAATAGGGACAGCCGAAACATGTCCGGAGCCAGATGGGCGAGCGACTTCTCCAGCCATAAAATAATACACCGCTCGGTAAATTAATAAGGCAATTTGAGAATCCAAAAGGGCTATGTCGATTCGACTGCCCTGATTGGTCTGTTCTCTCTGATAGAGTGCGGCAAGCACACCATGAGCGGCAAAAATCCCGCCGGCTAAGTCACCCATTGGGGCACCCATGCGAACCGGCTCGCCGCCCAGTGGACCTGTATAGCTCATAATGCCACCCATGGCTTGAATGACAAGATCAAAAGCTGGACGATCTTTCTGTGGTCCAGTCTGGCCGTAACCCGATACTGAACATGAAATAATCCGGGAATTTATTGCTTTGAGGGTCTCATAGTCAATCTCTAGGCGCTCAAGTATGCCAGGTCGAAAGTTGTCATACACCACATCTGAACAGCGGACGAGATCATAAAAAACCTCTAAACCTTCCTTACGCTTGAGATTCAATGTCAGGCTTTTCTTGCTTCGGTTCATACTAATAAAATAGCCGCTTTGGCCTTGAATAAAATGCGGTGGCATTTCACGGCTACCATCCCCTCTTCCAGGGATCTCTATTTTCAAGACCTCGGCCCCTAAGTCGCCCAAGATCATTGTGCCATAAGGGCCGGCAAGAAATTGCGACAGGTCCAGCACTCGTACACCAGTCAAGGGACGCTGCATCCCGGCTTCCTCCTTTTTACCCATGAAAAATTTTGACTTATAGATCACACCCTAACCTACCTCCGCCACCCTCTCAAGAAAAAAAATGCGCCGCTTTAGCTCACCGCCTAGGTCTAGAAGATTGTGGGTCAAAACTAGATGTCTGGCCAACGCATATGATTGGTCCTTAAATTGTTCTACCACGTCTCTTGATTATCTTGATTATTGTGACTATGCGTCATTCGATTTCTGTTGTATGATAACTGCTCGAGACGGTGTAAAACGACATGCTTTGACCCTGAGAGGATTAATCGGATGACTAAGCCCGCCCTTAAATTGGCAATTGCTTCAGACCATGCGGGCTATCAACATAAAGAACGGATTAAGCAGTTTTTGGTAGATCGGGGATATGAGGTGAAAGACTTAGGTTCTGATTCGGAACAATCCGTCGATTATCCGTTATTCATTCGTCCTGCTGCCGAGGCTGTTGCCAAGGGGGATTATGACCAGGGAATCATTTTTGGTGGCTCTGGAAACGGTGAAGCAATGGTAGCCAATAAGGTGAAAGGGATACGTTGTGCTGTTTGTTGGAGCGTTGAAACGGCACGCTTTGCCCGTCAACACAACAATGCCAATATGATCTCAATTGGCCAACGAGTCACGCCTGTCGAAACTGCTCTTGAGATTGTAGACACCTGGCTTTCGGCTACATTCGAAGGTGGGCGCCACCAGCGACGTATTGCACAGATAGCCTGTCAGGAAAAATAAGGAGAGACAGTGCGTTTCGAAACACATGACATTGTCGAAGTTGTTCGCGAGCAAACGGCTTATGCCGGGCGCGTCATACATGTTATTGATGAGTTGCTTCGATTTCCTTCCGGTCTCCTGCATCATCATATTACCGTACAACATCCCGGCGCCGTGGTCATTTTGCCTTATCAAAGCGATGGAAACCTTATGGCGATCCGTCAATATCGACACGCAGTACGACAAACATTGCTAGAATTTCCAGCCGGAACTTTAGAACATCGTGAAGAGCCATTGCTCTGCGCCAAGCGTGAATTGGCTGAAGAAGTTGGCAGGACTGCAAGTGAATGGCATGATGTGGGTGAACTACTTCCTGCGCCAGGATTTTGTAATGAGATTCAGTACTGTTTTTTTGCGGCGGGTCTGACCCCGTGTGAGACCAATCTGGATGATGATGAACTGATCGAAGTTGTGTCATTATCTCAAGATGAAGTTGAGAAGGCGATACGGGATGGTGAAATGAAAGATGGGAAATCGATTTCCATCTACTTGCGGGCAAAATTATTTGGATTGTTATAATTCGATCAGAATTGCGTATGCGAGTTCGCTTTTAAAGAGCGCTTCACCCCATACGGATTAAGGACGAGGTGTAACGTGAGAAATCACTACGATGTGATTGTTGTCGGAGCCGGAAATGCAGCTTTGTGTGCGGCAATAGCTGCTCGAGAAAAAGGTGCTAGTGTGCTTGCACTGGAGAAAGCCCCTGAATATTTTCGTGGGGGAAATACCTATTTTACCGGTGGAATTATTCGCTGTGCGTACAATGGCATTGAGGATATCAAGAAACTCATTCCTGACTTGACGCCAGAAGAAGAAGCAACTGTAGAAGTCGGTAAATATACCGAGGATGACTTCTATGACGATATGATGCGGCTCACCGAAGGTCTATCGGATCCGGAATTAGCTGAGATATTTGTCTCCCAGTCTTTCCCTGCCTTGAAATGGTTACAAGGACACGGGGTGCGATTTGTCCTGGCGTTTGGCCGTCAAGCCTTCAAACAAGATGGAAAATTTCATTTTTGGGGCGGCCTGCTAATCGAAGCCGTTGGGGCTGGGAAAGGTCTTTCCGATCAACAGTTTGAAGTGGCGGAGCGACTTGGGATTGAGATTCGATATGCAACCAAAGGGGTACGCCTGCTACAAGATAACACCGGTAGCATTATCGGAGTAACGGCTAAAGGGCCAGATGGTTTTGTCGATCTGCATAGTAAAGCCGTCGTTCTTGCCAGTGGCGGTTTTGAATCTAATTCCGAAATGCGAACGCGCTATTTGGGACCGGGCTGGGAATTGGCTAAAGTTCGCGGCATTCCATATAACACTGGCGATGGGATTCAAATGGCGTTAGATATTGGTGCGCAGCCCCACGGCCACTGGAGTGGTTGCCATGCTGTTGCCTGGGATCTTAATGCCCCGCCCACCGGCGACCGTAATATTACGGAGTTGTTCCAGAAACATTCATATCCCTTCGGATTAATCGTCAATGTTGAAGGAAAACGCTTTGTTGATGAGGGGGCGGATTTTCGCAATTATACATACGCCAAGTATGGCCGTGAGATCTTGCGACAACCGTTAGGTGCCGCTTTTCAAATCTTTGATGATAAAGTCAAGCATTTGTTACGCGATGAATATCATATCCAACAGGTTACGAAAGCAGAAACACAAACCATTGAGCAACTAGCCGACCAACTCGGCATTGATCGGGACGGATTGGTTGAAACAATCAAGGCATACAATGCGGCTGTACAAGAGGGAGAATATAATCCGACCATCCTTGACGCAAAACACACCTCGGGGATTACACCGCCGAAAAGCAACTGGGCTTTACCGATCGATACACCACCGTATCTCGGTTTTGCGGTGACCTGTGGCATCACGTTTACCTTTGGTGGACTGCGTATCGATAAGCGTGGACAGGTTCTAGATACCGAAGGAGAACGAATGCCAGGTTTGTACGCCGCAGGAGAACTGGTGGGAGGTTTGTTCTATCATAACTACCCCGGTGGTTCCGGTTTGGCGGCTGGCGCTGTTTTTGGACGTCTGGCAGGGGCTAGCGTTGCTGAAGACTTGGGGAACTAACTTTATTTAAGGAATGATAATGGCCCTCAATATCTTTGTGACTGCTAAGCAAGTTATTGACCCTGAAATGCCTTTGTCGGCCTTCAGCATTGACGAAGAAAAAAATCGGGTAGATACGCCTACCGCGTTTCCGCCGGTGATTAATGGGTTTGACGAATACGCCGTAGAGGCAGCATTGCGCATTAAGGACAATCAAGATGCTCAGATCACCGTTCTATCCGTCGGCAATCAGTTCGATCTTAATATCATGCGTAAATCGTTAGCAATGGGCGCCGATGCGCTGATTTTGTGTCAAGACCCGGCTTTTTCAAATTTGCCGGACAGCTATGTTACAGGTCTTATCCTACATGCAGCGATTCAAAAAATGGGTGCATTTGATTTGATTATCTGTGGACGGCAGGCGTCTGATTGGGATAATGCCCAGACCCCACTGTACCTGGCCGAAATGCTTGGCATCCCGTGTCTACCTTTGGGGCAGCGGGTTGATGTCAGTAATGATCATGTGCAAGTTGAACAGATTATTCCAGATGGCTTTCGGCTTGCTGAAGCACCTCTCCCAGCCCTGGTCACCGTCAGTAACGAACTTGGCGAACCCCGTTATCCAACGATGCGAAACATCATGACGGCAAACCGTAAACGGCCAACTGTGTGGAAGCTTGATGATCTTGATCTCGAGCCTGACCAGCTGATTTCTCAGCTTGAGATTGTTGAGATGTTGTTCCCTGAGCGTTCGCAACGATGCGAAATCATCCAGGCAGAGGATGCCGCAGCGGCCGGTCAAAAACTTGCAACCATCCTTCGTCAAGCGGATTTAATTTAATGGTGCGCAAATGCACCGACAATAGTCGATAAAAAGATTCGATCACCACGATAGGAATACAAATGGCACTGCAACATGGCGTGTTGGTCATTGGTGAGGCGGCCAATAATCATCTTAGCCTTATCACAACTGAACTCTTAAGTGCGGCGCGAGAATTGTCTCAGACCTCCCAAACGCCCGTCGCTGTCGCCTTATTTGGTGATCAGCTTGATCAAATTACACAGGAAGCTATCCAGGCCGGGGCTGACAAGGTATTTACGGTTGAAGATGCTTTACTTGGGGAAATTCAGGCGGATATGTTGGTGCAAGCGTATGAAGCCGTATGCCAGGCT
>JAPULM010000605.1 GCA_027294925.1 bacterium | reverse complement strand
CCTCGTCGGATAAGGTGTCCAGCACCCCGCCAGGGGCAGCTCCAGCATTATTAACCACAATGTCAATACGGCCAAAATGTGCTGCCGCTGCGTCAACAACGCGCTTGGCGTCCTCCGATTTCAGCAGGTCGCCGGTCCACCACGCCACCTCGACCCCAAATGAAACCTCGATTTCTTGGCTCACCGCTGCAAGGAGATCGGCGCGCGTGGCGGTGAGGGCGACCTTGCAACCTTCTCGTGCCAACGACACGGCGATGCCTTTGCCAATACCGCGGCTAGCGCCGGTAATGAAGGCGACTTTGTCTTTGAGCCCGAGATCCATGATCGTTCTCCTTATTCTTCACTTTCATCTTTCATCGCGGGCGCGATTGAGCGCCTGCGCCAGAGTGCGACGCGCCACTACGCCGCCGACTTCCTTGCGATACGCAGCAGAGGCGTGCAGATCGGATTCCGGATCGAGTTGCGCCGTCACGAGTTGCTCAACCTCACGCAGGATCTCGTCCTCAACACGCCTGCCGACGAGGGTGGCTTCGGCCTGTGCTACCCGAAGCGGCACACCATCGACGCCAAACAAGACCAGGCGAGCGGCCTGACAAACGTCATCCGCATCGACTCGCACCATCGCTACCGCACCAACCAGAGCAAAATCGCCTGCCCGACGACATATCTCTTGCACCCCCCAACCCCACCCAGACGGCCAAGCGGGCAAGCGAATTTCCGTCAGCAACTCATCCGGTTCAATTGCCGTGGTGAGATAGGTGACAAAAAAATCTTCGGCCGCGATAACACGTTGGACCGTCGCTTTCTGCACGACGAAATCGGCTTCCAGCGCCACACAGACAGCCGGCAGCTCAGCGGCGGGATCGGCATGTACCAGAGAACCGCCGAAGGTGCCCCGATTGCGGATTTGGAAATGACCGATGAGAGGTAGGGCAGCGGCGACAACGGGATACTGTTGACGCACCAGCACGGCGCGTTCCAAGCGGCGCTGACGCGTCAACGCGCCGATCGTCAAGCCGCCATCCAAACGCGGCGTGATGTGCTCCAAGGTGGCAATACGGTTAATGTCGATGACGACCTGTGGGGTGGCCAGCCGCATGTTCAACATGGGCATGAGACTCTGCCCACCGGCAAGGATTTTTGCCTCATCTCCATGTTGGGCTAAAAGGGCCAGGGCTTCGGATAATTCGGCGGGGGCAAAATAGTCAAAGGGTGCGGGTTTCATCGTCACCTATTCCTAATTGGTCATAACAAGGCAATCCAAATGGGATCGGCATCGTATCACCTTACCGTCAGACTACCGTTGCAGACCGCAACCACGCCCTGATCTGATTGGGACTGAGCGGTAAATCCCGTACCTGCACACCGAGTGGTGCCAGCGCCTGCGCCACCGCATTAGCCAGCGCTGCGCCGGTAGCGACAATACCGCCTTCACCAGCGCCTTTGACACCAAGCGGATTGAGTAGTGAGGGCGATTCTTGCAGGATGATATCTTCAATCGCCGGGACGTCCTGGCTAGTGGGCAAGACGTAATCCATCAGCGAGCCGGAGATGAACTGGCCATTTTCGTCGTACACCAGTTCTTCGAGGATGGTGCCACCAATGCCTTGCACGGCAGCGCCGATGGCCTGGCCGCGCACAATCAGCGGATTGATGCAGCGCCCGACGTCTTCCACCACCACATAGCGCAGAATGTCAATCTGTCCGGTCTCCGCATCGACGGCGACATGCGCTGCGTGCGCACCGTAGGCGTAGGTCAGCTCATTACATTCGAAATAGTCGGTGACGTCCAAGCCGGGTTCGCCCGCATTGTAGGGACTGCCCGGTTTGGCCAGAGGCACCAGATCATCGAGGGTCAGGCAGGGTTGCGTCTCACCCTGGCGATAAATACCGCCGTCACGGAAGCTGAGCCGCTCGGCGTTCACATCGAGGTAGCGGCTCGCAATGGTCAGGATTTTGTCGCGTAGCTTCTGACTGGCCAGATGGATGGCGCTGCCGGCCATCACCGTTACTCGGCTGCCAAACGTCCCCACACCAAACGGCATCAGGTCCGTGCTGCCGTGGCGTACGGTAATGCTATCGATGGGCACGCCGAGGCTATCGGCACAGATTTGCGCCATGGTCGTTTCATGCCCCTGGCCCATGGTAGAGATGCCGAGATAGACCGTCACCTGATTGGCGCCGCCGATCACAATGCGGGCGCCTTCGTATGGTCCTAGGCCGGTATTTTTGATAAAACACCCCAGGCCGACGCCATGGTATTTGCCATCACGCCGGGTCCCCTGTAACGTTTTAAGTGTGTCGTAGTCAATGCGTTCCAACGCCTGTTGTAAGGCGAGGGGATAATTGCCACTGTCGATAACGGCCGGGATATTGGGGCGCGTTTCACCGATCGTATACGGCATCTCCGACGGCTGTATCAAATTGCGCTGCCGCAAGTCCACCGGGTCGATTTGAAGGTCGGCCGCCACCATATCCAGGAGGCGTTCGCGGATAAAACAGGACTCGTAACGCCCGGGCGCCCGGTAGGTGCCCAGGCCCATTTTGTTGGTCATCACACAGCTAACCGTAGCCTCATAGGCCGGAATACGGTAGGGACCGGTCAACAGCGCTGCCGTCGACGAGGGCACCAGGCCGCCATGGGTACGGATATAGGCGCCCATATCACCGTAGACGTGCGCCCGCATACCCAGCAGTGTCCCATCTTGTTTGGCAGCGATTTCGATGTCGCAAGTTACCTGGCGCGAATGGTTGGAGGCCTTGAGATGTTCCAGTCGGTCCTCAATCCACTTAACCGGCTTGCCCACCTGCATCGCTGCAAACGGGATCAAAAAATCCTCGGGATAAAACTCGCCTCGGATGCCAAAGCCGCCGCCTACGTCCGGCTCAATAAAATGAATACGGTGCTCCGGCAGGTCGAGAAATGAGGCCAGAATCGCACGGTTGAAGTGGGGTACTTTGGTGGGCCCCCACACCGTCAGGTCACCCCGCCCCGCGTCAAACTGCGCCACCAGGCCACGGGTTTCAAGTGGATTGCCGGTATGCCGGTGGACCGTCAGTGTCTCCTTTCTCGTGT
>JAPULM010000604.1 GCA_027294925.1 bacterium | reverse complement strand
ATCCCATCCGGGCTTTATTTTTATCTTGACTCTTTTAAATCCCTGCTCTACGGCATATTTTACTTTTTCCAAAAGTACTTCCACAGAAGCCTCAATGCCGATGCTCAAACCGACCTGTACCGTTTTTTTGCAGCCACCCAGTTGCTGACTTAAAGACTGCCCTTTGAATTCCGACAATAGGTGATAGACAGCGGTGTCAACAAAATGCTTCGCCATGTAATTTCTCTTGATGTGAGATAAAAGCCGGGCCAGATCTGCCGGGGACTCAAATGCTTCACCGATAAGTCTCGGGCCGATGTGCCGTTGCATGGTATCCATCACCGTCCACGTGGTCTCCTCAGTATAGATGGGGGATTCTATGGTTGGCGATTCAGCGATTGTCTCACCAAGGGTGGAAAAAAATTTGCCAATCACCACATGTCTCGATGTGATGGTGCCAAAGCTCGTGGTAAACGGTGCTCTGAAGGGGATATCGAGATGTCGAATCTCGATTTTTTGTATTTTCATTTTGTTCTATACCTGTTTAACAGTTTGATTTCTCTATGCAACAGGTGTTGCTTGATTTATAGAGTCAATTTTATACGCATTCTTTCCGATCTGTTACTGCGGGCCGAATACGGTACGGCATACCATCTCATCTGCCGTTTTTCCGTGAGTGATGCGGTAGATGGCTCACGACTTTGAACCTGGGTTTGGACAAAGAGGCTGCATGGCACTAGCAGAGGCGACCAGGCAATTTCAAGCAACCCCATCTTTGAGACGGACCATCGATGCGCGCCACCCGTCCTACAAATGGTGGCTGGCGGTCACCGTCACCTTGAGCGGTTTTTTAGTCAACATGAGCCAGACGGCCATCCAAGTCGCATTGCCGCAGATGATGACATCCCTGGGATTGAATCTTTCCCAAGCGCAGTGGGTCATCACCGCCTATATTACAGCAGGAGCAATTCTCGTGCCCACCGTCGGTTGGCTGGGCAATCGGCTGGGCAACCGTACACTTTACCTCTTGAGCTTGCTCGTGTTTATCGCCGGTTCCATCTTGTGCATGTTGTCGTGGAATGCCTCATCGCTGATTTTTTTCCGCATTCTGCAAGGCGTTGGCGGTGGCCCGATCGCGCCGATGACTATGATGTTTCTCAGTCGTGCGTTCCCACAAGAGCAACGCGGTCTGGCCATGGGGCTATACGGTCTTGGGGCGACATTTGGGCCGGTAGTGGGGGCGGTGATTGGCGGTTATCTGACGCAGTATGTAAGCTGGCGGATGGTCTTCCTCTTCAATATCGTGCCCGGTCTCGTCTGCATCGGGTTGGCCATACTGATTCTGCCCAATGACCGCGAAGCGGAAAGACAGCCTCTGGACGTAGCCGGATTGCTGACGATGGCTATATTTCTCGTCAGTCTGCTCGTGGCGCTTAGCCAGGGCCAGCGCCAGGGTTGGGATACCCCCTTCATCCAGCGCCTGCTCCTGATCGCGGCCGGGTCGCTGTTGGTCTTCATCGCCTGCGAACTCACATCCGATCAACCCTTGGTTGACTTACGTCTATACGCCAACCTACCCTTCGCCATCGCCTCAGTGCTCATTTTTCTCTTCTTCATGCTCTTTAACGGCAGCAATTTTTTACAGATCATCCTAGTCCAGCGCTTGCTTGACTACCCACCCGCCCAAGCCGGTTTGGTGTTGCTGCCGGGAGCCCTCGTGCTCTCGCTCAGTTTTCCGTTCGCTGGCCGTATCGCCGACAAGTGTGACCGCCGGGTCATGGTGATGGGTGCCCTCGGCGTTTTTGCGCTATCCGCCTATCTCTTTACCTTCCTCAGTGTCGATCGTCCCCTCAGTTGGCTCATTGGAATCATCATGTTGCGTTTCATCTGCGGTGGGTTTTTTTTCGCTCCCCTGATATCGACTGCCCTGTCCCACCTCCCGCCCGAGCAGGTCCGCATGGGTTCCGGCCTCCTCAACCTCATGCAAATGGGGTTTGGCGGCACGATTGGCGTTGCCTTGGCCACGACCGTGTTGCAGCGTCAATCGATCTACCACCGCGGCCGGCTCGCCGAGCAGCAGGTTTTCTCAACCCTGAATTGGGATGAGGTGGTCACGCCTATCCGAGAACTCGTCCATCAAGCCGGTAGCATCGGTAACCTGGGAGAGCTTGAGGTCATGGCCCAACTGCATCGCTACCTCGGGCAGCAAGCCTTGGTCGCGGCCTATCAAGATTATTTTATGTTGGTGGCCTGGCTTACGCTGGCCATGATGCCACTGGTCCTATGCTTGAAACGGCCAAAGCCTCCAACCTAAAACACCTTGATCTGATTTCTGATTGAAGCTATCCCCACTCCAAGCAATTCTATAGATATTCAGCTTTGCTTTTGGAAATCTAGACGACCTGCTTGAGTAGGGTGGGGCTGTGCCCCACCATGACCCAGAGGTGCGGCAGGGCCGCACCCTACGTGATCTTATGCAGGCCAGGACTGATTTTCCAATTCATTTTCTGAACATCTATAGGAAGACCCTCTGACAGTGGCCTGGTATGGTCTTTCCCTGGCCTTTCAGTGCGACTCCGGTACGATCAAGCGGATATGCCCTGCCATTTCTACCATATAGCTGGCGTGTAGAGGAATGGTGTCGCCGTCTGTTTCAAAGTGGCAGGTGGCATCCGGTACAACTTCAATACGGCGGGCGCGCAACGTCGTCGTGTTGCGTGCAAGGTCGTATTGTCCGGTTAACATAATGACCAGCAGAAGTGGGTTAGCCAGCACCGACGCTTCGCGGATCAATTTGACGTCAAATAATCCATCGTCGCCAATCGAATCGGGCGCCATGTGTAGAATTGAGCCATAGTGGGACGTATTCAGTATGGCGCCGACGAAATAACGTTGCGACGGGAGATCAATCACGCGGTCATCGGCGTCCGTATACCGAATGCGGGTTGGCCATGGCTTGAAGCCGATATGGCGAAGTGCTTCGTAAGTCCAGCCCGCCAGCGATTTGGTGACGCGCCTTGCAATCAGATAAGGGAAAAAGCCAAAACTGGCATTAACAAAGTAGTGTTGCTGATTAATGATGCCAATGTCGAGGTTAACGGTATAACCCTGCTGTATGGTGATTAACGCCTTCTCGCTATCGCGTTCGAGGCCATAAGAACGCACCAGGTTGTTACCGGTGCCATACGGAATGACGCCGAGGGGTACGCGCCCACCCAACCCGCTTTGCATCAAGGCGGCGGCCACGACGTTGATGGTGCCGTCGCCTCCCACGGCAACCACGCAGTCAATATCTCGACTGCGCTGTGCAAAGTCCTTAACCGTATATTGACCCGCATGAGGGTCAGATTGTGGGACCGTGTACGCGACCGAGATAGCGCTGCTCTGCAGCATCTTCGATGCCTGGTCTAAAATAATCGTTTCAGCCTCTCGACTATATCGCTTTGCTTTCGCATTGAATACGAACAGGTAATTCACTGAGCCGAACTCCCGTTTTTCATCTATACCTGCTGATCGTCCCGTGCTTTAGAGGTCTCATCCATATACGGCATACGGCAAATACATTTTCATGATTGTACCTGCGGGACAGCCTATCTGAAATGATTATTTTACCACTATTGCTCCCGAGCCGCGT
>JAPULM010000603.1 GCA_027294925.1 bacterium | reverse complement strand
TGCCGACCATCTCGAGGATGTCTATGATCGCCTAGCGTACCATTATGGCCGGACCACGGAGACAGGAAAAGCCGTTCGGTATCTCATGTGCTTTGCTGAAAAGGCAGCTCGGGCCTACGCCCATGTGGAGGCGGTGACAGCGCTTCAGGAAGCGCTTGGGCATGCTGAACGTCTCTCGACTGCGGAGCGCAACCAGCGCCTCATCGAGTTAGTGCTGCATCTGGCTCCGTCGTTGTATTTCCTGGGCCGCTTCCCAGAGACCCAAGAGCTTCTCGAGCAGCACCGTGAGCAGCTAGAATCGCTCCAAGATCCTGCACTGGCCGGTCCATATTATTTCTGGCTCGGCCATGCTTATGACCGCTTAGGGCATCACCAACAGACCGTCAACAGCGTGCAGCACGCTCTGGCAGAAGCCGGGAGCTGTGGCGACACGGTAACCATGGGCAAGGCGTATTATTTGCTTGCCATGGAGGATTTTAGGGTAGGCCAATTCCCCCAAGGCATCGCACACGGCCAGCAAGCTCTAGCGCTGCTAGAGGGAACCGAGGAACAGTGGTGGCTGGGACAAACACATTGGGTCATGGGGCTCAACTATGGTTACATGGGGGAATTTGCCGAGGCACTCGAGCAGGAGGCTCAAACCCAGGTCATTGGTGACGCTATAGGGGACATACGACTCCAGAACTACGCGGCCTGCTTTCGTGGGTGGTGGTTAGCGCTGCGAGGCGATTGGGAGGCAGCGATTGAGGCGGTGCAGCGCTGTCGTCAAAACGCACCGGATCCGCTTACCACCGCCCACAGTCTCATCGGCCTGGGCCTGGCATATGTCGCCAAGGGGGATGCCGCACAGGCGATTTCCCCTCTAGAACAGTCGGTGCAGCAATATGGCCAATTTGGGCATCGGCATGCCCAATCTGCAGCCATTACATTGTTGAGTCAAGCCTTGCTTTTATTGGGGCGTCGCGAGCAAGCTCGGGCTCTGGCACAGCAGGGGCTGGACATGGCGAGAGACATCATGAATTGGGACGAGGTTGGAAAAGCCCTACGCATTTTGGGCCGGGTCACCCAGGAGAGCGGCAACCTCATAGAGGCAGAGAGCGATCTCCAGGAAGCCCTGCAAACCTTTCGGTCTATACAGTCACGATTTGAGCTGGCTCGCACGCACCTCGATCTCGCGACCCTTATCTATGAGCAGGGCAACATGAAAGGAACTACAGACCACCTTTCCAAAGCCTACGCCTGGTTCAAGAAACTCCAGGTGCCCAAGTGGGTCGAGAAGACAGAGCAACTTGCTCGTGATTATGACGTGACGTTGAAAGAGGTCGAGCTGGAGGAATTGACGGAGGAACCGTCATGACATTTAAGGAGGTTCTGGCACAGGTCATCGATTGGCTCCAGCAGGACAAACGGATATCGTATCGGGCACTGAAGAGACAGTTTGATTTGGATGATGACTACCTCGAAGACTTAAAGGACGGACTGCTTTTTGCACACCCTGTGGTCGATGAGGATGGCCGAGGATTGGTCTGGACCGGTGAAGCAGACCCACCATCCGAATCAGACGTACAACGCGAGACAGATATAGAGGTTCGTTTCCACGCAATACTTCATGTGTTGACCGGTCTGCTCCAACGAGAGGGACGGCTAACCTATCGTGAACTCAAGCACGTCTTTGGCATCGATGATGCGTTGCTGGACGAAATACGGGAAGCGCTTACCTTGAAACAGTTGGCTATCGATGAAGGTAATAAGGTCCTGGCATGGACCGGCGAGGCTATTCCTGTTGCGCAACCTGTAATATCAACACCATCGCCGTCTGCTGCCTTAGAAGCCGCTGAGACCAACCCTTCTGCAATGCCCGAGCCGATCCGCAATACCCCCGACGCCGAGCGCCGCCAGTTGACGGTGATGTTCTGTGACCTGGCGGACTCCACCAAACTGTCCCAGCAACTCGACCCGGAAGACCTACGTGAGGTCATCCGCGCTTATCAAGAAACGGCTGCTGAGGTTATCCACCAGTTTGAAGGCCACATGGCCCAGTATCTTGGTGATGGGCTACTCATTTACTTTGGCTGGCCGGTGGCGCATGAAGACGACGCGCAGCGTGCCATGCATGTCGGGCTGGGCATCGTCGACGCCATCACCAGCAGCCTTAATCCCCGCCTGCAACAAGAAAAAGGGGTGCAGCTTGCTGTGCGTCTTGGCATCCATACGGGGCCAGTGGTGGTCGGGGAGATGGGCGGTGGTGGACGACATGAGAACTTGGCTACGGGGGAAACGGTCAACATTGCAGCACGCCTAGAAGGCTTGGCCGCGCCCAATACCTTAATGATCAGTAACGTAACTGCGAGAATGGTACGGGATGCGTTTGAGCTTGAAGACTTGGGACAGCAGGTTCTTAAAGGCGTTGCAGAGCCGATGGAAGTGTTTCGGGTAATTAGACCGCTGGACACCGACCGTGACGATGAAGAGGGCCTGCCAGGCGAGGGGATGTTCCTAGTAGGACGTGATGAGGAAGTTGGATTGCTGATGCGGCGTTGGGAGCAGGCCAAAGAGAGACTGGGACAGGTCGTCTTGATCAGTGGCGAGGCCGGTATTGGCAAGTCGTCTCTGGTGGCCACGATGCGCCGTCATGCGGTGCAAGAAGAACACACCCGCATGACATTTCGATGTTCGCCCTACCACACCAACAGCGCTTTGTATCCAGTGATTGAGCATCTTCAGCGCGTACTGCAATTTCAACCCGGCGATACGCCT
Source organism: bacterium (assembly GCA_027294925.1). The sequence continues at coordinate 2,630 of JAPULM010000603.1, read as the reverse complement.
GCCACCAGGCTCGACAAACTTGAACACGTGCTCAACGGGTATAGCCGCCCCTTAGAAGAGGTGGTACCGCTGTTTGCCGACTTGCTCTCGATACCGATTTCAGAAGGGCGTTATCCCGCTCTCAGCTTGCCTCCTCAGCAACAACGGCAACAGACTCAGGATGCCCTGGTGGGTTGGCTGCTGGAGGAAGCCGAACGCCAACCGACGCTGGCGATGTGGGAAGACCTGCACTGGGCCGACCCCTCAACGCTGGAGATGCTGGGTTTGGTGCTGGAGCAGATGCCTACCGTACCGATGTTGAATGTGTTGACCTTCCGACCGGAATTTGAGCCGTCATGGTCAACCCGTTCGCATATGACGCCGATTACGCTAAACCGTCTGGAACGTCCGCAGGTTGAGGCACTCATCATGCACCTGGTGGGGGGTAAGGCACTTCCGGCGGAAGTGGCTGAGTACATTGTGGTAAAGACGGATGGGGTGCCTCTCTATGTCGAAGAGCTGACCAAAATGCTCCTGGAGTCGGACCTCCTGCACGAAGAAGCCGAGCAGTACGTGCTGACAGGACCGCTGCTGACTCTGGCGATTCCAGATACCTTGCAGGACTCCCTCATGGCCCGCTTGGATCAGATGCATACCGCTAAAGAGGTGGCACAACTCGGCGCAGTGCTGGGGCGGGAGTTTCCTTATGAGATGCTTCAAGCCATTTCGTCACAAGACGAAGAGACGTTACAGGCCGGGCTTGCCCAGTTGGTGGAGGGGGAACTGCTCTACCAGCGTGGTCGGCCACCACGGGCTAGATATATCTTCAAGCACGCCTTGATCCAGGATGCGGCGTATGCGTCGTTACTCAAGAGTACCCGGCAGCGGGTACACCAGCAGATTGCCCAGGCACTGGCGACGCGGTTTGCTGAGACGGCTGGAAATCAGCCGGAACTTGTAGCACATCACTACACGGAAGCAGCTTTTAATGAACAAGCTGTCGAGTACTGGCGCAAAGCGGGACAGAGAGCCATTGAGCGTTCGGCCCACCGGGAGGCGATTAGTCACCTCGCGAAGGGAATAGAACTGCTCATGACGCTGTCAGATACATCTGAGCGTATCCAGCAAGAACTCACGTTGCAAACCATCCTGGGTCAAGCGTTGATCGCTGCTAAGGGCTATGCAGCCCCGGATGTGGAACGTGCCTACGCCCGTGCGCGGGAGCTCTGTCAGCATGTAGGAGACACCTCGCAGCGTTTTCTGGTGCTAAGAGGACTCCAGATTTTTTATATGGTGCAAGGCAAATTACAGACGGCACGAGAACTGGGCGAGCAACTTCTCAATCTGGCCCAGTGCCAGCATGACCCAACGCTACTCGTGGGAGCGCACCTGTCCCTGGGGCAGACCCTATGGTTCTTGGGAGAGCCGGCCGCAGCCCGAGAACACCTAGAACAGGGGCAGGCCCTCTACGACCCTCAGCAACATCGATTCTCGGACTGGTCTGGTGGAAACCCTGGGGTGCAATGCCATCTCTATGGATCCTTAGCCCTGTGGTTGCTGGGCTATCCGGAGCAGGCCTTGCAGCAAAGTCCTGAGACACTCATGCTGGCCCGGAGGTTGTCTCAGCCCTATAGCCTGGTATTAGCCCTTTGCCTTGATGCCATCTTCCATCAGTTCCGCCAGGATGAGCTAGCAGTCCTGGAACGGGCCGAGGCAGCCGTGACCCTCTCGACCGAGCAGGGATTTACATTTTTTTCGGCGTTCAGCACACTCCTACGGGGTTGGGCCTTTACGGCCCGGGGGCAGCGAGAAGAAGGGCTGACGCAGATACGTCAAGGTCTCACGGACCATCGTGCTTCGGGTGCAGAGGCGATCGTGCCGTATTTTCTGGCCCTCCTGGCCGAGGGGTATGGCAACCCCAAGCAGATCGACGAGGGACTGGATGCCCTGAAGGAGGGGTTGGAGGTGATGGAGCGTACGGGCGAACGCTGGTGGGAAGCCGAGGTGCATCGACTCAAAGGGGAATTGCTGTTGCATCAGGCCACCTCGGATGTGGCTCAGGCGGAAACCTGCTTCCACCAGGCCCTCGATGTCGCCCGCTACCAACAAGCCAAATCCCTGGAACTCCGCGCCGCTACCAGCCTGGCCCGCCTGTGGCAGTCCCAGGACAAACGCCAAGGAGCTCGCGACCTGCTGGCGCCGGTGTATGAGTGGTTCACCGAGGGCTTTGATACGGCGGATTTGATTGAAGCAAAAGGGTTACTGGATGAGTTGGGAGGATAGTTTGACCATCCAATTTGTGATCTAAAAGGCCCAATTTCACACCAAAATTTAATTTGTGAAATACCGCCGACAAGAGGGAAGCCATCGACTTCAAAGAGATCGTGAGGATGGGGCCAGACGAATATTTAGACGGACTACACAAAGCTAAGGTAAGGAGGTGTTGATGAGCGTCGCCATTTATTTTGCGGTAGCTTTATTTGTTGACGCGCTGCTCCCGTCTAGCGTCTTTGCCGCAGAAGCGACCAGCGCGTCGGGTCCTGTGTACGACGCATCGAGTACTATCTGGGTACTCCTTGCAGCGATGCTGGTGTTCTTCATGCAGGCCGGCTTTGGCATGGTCGAGGCCGGCCTGATCCGGGCCAAGAACG
>JAPULM010000602.1 GCA_027294925.1 bacterium | reverse complement strand
AGCGACGTCGTCTTGATTGATGGTGAAGCATGGTCTGTGTATGAGGTTTTACGACATCCAAAACTTGCAGAAGTACTGAGCACAGAAGGGATGATCCACAACCTTCGATACCTCATGGGGACTCGGGACAGCCCGGGGGTGATGGCAGATTCCCTCGATAATCGTCCTTTATAACGCAAAGCCGCCCATCAACGTGTACGTGACGCACAAGCGCCTCTCCATTCTATCGCCCCATCATGACACCTATGACGACGTCTGACAAAAACGCGGGATAATAACCGATACCCTTCTGGTGTCGATCTCGGCTCGGTACCTGGTGCCGGCTCGAGCGATCCCACTACACCATTTTTGAAGAGCTATCGAGCTATCGAAACCACAAGCCAGCCGATGACGACCTGACCTTCGTCCGCCTTCACCACAACGCGGGTAAACCGCCAAGACAGTCAATCGGTCAGTTTCAAATCCATCTTGCTCCCCCTACAAAATGTTCTATTTGAGCTTATCCAGAAATGCGTTGCGAAGCTTCTGAAGCTTCGGCTCAATGATGACGTAGCAGTAGGGTTGAGTGGAATTTTTCTGGTAAAAGTTTTGGTGATCATCTTCCGCCTGATAAAAAATAGTGGCCGCAACGATCTCGGTGACAATCGTATCGGGCCACGAGTCCGACGCGTCGGCTTGCTGCTTAGATTTTTCGGCCGTCTCGCGTTGCTCATCGCTGTGATAGAAGATCGACGAGCGATACTGCGTACCGACATCCGCCCCCTGGCGATTTAACGTGGTGGGGTCGTGTGTCACCCAAAACACATCCAGTATATCCGCATAGGAAATAACGTCGGGGGCAAATGTAATCTGCGCCACTTCCGCATGCCCGCTGTTACCCCGGCACACCTGCTGGTAAGTCGGATTCTCCACCTCGCCGCCCATGTAGCCGGACACCACGCTGTGAACCCCTTTGAGCTGTTGATAGACGGCTTCAATGCACCAGAAACAACCGGCGCCAAGGGTTGCAGTTTCGAGTGATTCAGACATCGCTTCCTCCCACTTACGCTACCAGGTCGCCTGTAACAATTGTAACATCTGCTGAATCTCGTCATCTGTACGGATGCCGGGTTTCGCATTAAAATTCTTACGCGTATCTTGCGCCAATTTGGCCAAATCGGCCTGCGGTACATCAAGCTCACGCACCCGTGTCGGCATACCGATCGACTTGTAAAACGCAGTGAGTGCCTCTGCCGTTGCAGCCGTTGCATCTTCTGCAGACATGCCTGCCTGCCATACACCAAGTACCTCGGCGATACGCGCCGCCCGCTCCACACTACCCGGTGGTGTGAGACGGGTAACCGCCGGTGTCACGGCAGAGGTGGCTTCCCCCTGGCCCACATGGTGATAGCCAATATGAATAGCGGTGGCTAGCGCATACGCGTTACTGGACGCCTCATCGCGCTCCGTGCGTCGTCCGACATCGTCGTCCGCCGCCCGATTGAGCAAAAAGGCCGCCGTGCACAGGTCGATACGCAACGCCGCGTTGTCAGGTTCATTGATCAGACGCGGCAAGGCGTGCTGCAGCAGTCGCAGGGCCTGCCGGCAATCCCCTTCAAGCAGCGGATTTGCCGCATTACCAAGACTACGGACACAGCCGTAATAGGCCGTGGTGGCGGTTGAACGGATCAGTGTAGGGGGCGCCGTAAGCAGTGCTTCGGCATCCCAGAAAATGGCCACCGGGCGGGTTTTGGGATCATAAAATTCCATCCGATGATCAAGGTCATTGTTTTTCAGGCCCGAGCCGCCGCGATTCATCGCAGTTGTCGGCGTCGTCACGACATTAATAATCGGTAACTTAGGCGCCATCAAGCGCGGGCTGGCAGCCACTTTGCCTTCGTCATACTGTGTCATCAAATCAAATGGATCACCCGTCTCGCCCAACAAAATCGCCACAACGCGTGTCCCCACGATGACACTACCGCCGCCGATTGCAATCAGCAGATCGGCCTGCGCAGCGCCAGCCGCTGCCGTTGCCTGCTGTACATCAGGCCAGGTGGAATCTTTGCCCATAGCGTCGAACGCCCCAGCATATAAATCGCCGAGATTGTCTTTTACACGCTGTAAAAGATTGGTTCGCTGCGCTACCGTTTGACCACACACCACAAAGGCGCGTTGTGCCTTTTGCCGCCGCACTTCAGCCTTGAGTTGCTGCAAGGCGTCAACCCCGGCGTGCAAACGCCACGGCAAGCCACTGGCACGAAACGTATGTGTCTCCAACATTTGCATGGTGCTGTCCTAATATCTAACCGTCTGAAGCTCTGAACGTAACGGCTCCAGCATACCATGGAAAGCGCCGCTATGCTATCCTAACCATGAGGTTCAAAAGTGTCAGCCCCCTGATGTCTAGGGGCGCTGCTTCTGCATCAGACATCTGAAGGTCAGAAAGAATTGCTCATGTCCGCTAAAGCGCATCTCCAGCTTAAGGTACGACATTACGAATGTGATCCGCTAGGACACGTTAATCACGCCGTGTATGTCAACTATTTCGAGATCGGACGCTTGGCAGCGATGGCGGCAGCAGGTTTGCCATTTACAGATGTAATGGCGCAAGGTTATACGGTTGTAGCATCGGATATTTTTGTGCAGTACAAGGCGCCGGCCTTAGCAGAGGAAGTACTCGATATGCAGAGTTACATTGCCCATTTTCGCGGTGCGCGGATGACCTGGCAACAGGAACTGTACCGACATACAAATGGTGAATTGCTTGCTCTGGCTGAAGTCAACGGCGCTTTCACACTAGCCAATGGTCGTCCGGTCCGTATTCCTACTGATATGCGTGGCCTGCTTGACGCCGTCTATATCCCTGATGCGGCCTGGGACTCGACGCGCCCCGCACGACGGCTTGGTCAGTAAAGCTTTGCAGGCTGACGCAAAGGCAAGTTAAAAAAACCACCCGTTGCCGGCTAGCAGGTCGATATGGCTTGGTATAAACCCTCTGCAACCATATAGGCGATCACCGACTCCGACAGCAGCCCACGCAGCGCCGTCGGCGATTCGCCATTATACAACCGCTGGCGCATCGATGTGCTACGAATGTTTCGCGTCATCGGTAAACATAAGCAGCCAAATTCTCGGTCAATCGCCTCATGTTGGTACCAGCGCATCCACTCTGCCTTGATATCCGGCCCTACCAACAAGCTTGGCGCGGAGGACAGCGCATCACGTAAGGCACACAGCACATCATAGGTATAGACGGGAACATCGCTGCCTGGTGATAGCCGGCTTTCGATGCGGCAGACACGAGCCCGGGCTTCGAATCCGCTGTCTTGCAAGGCCAGTTCGCACATCCGCACACGGTGCTCGAAAGGGACCGATCGTTTACCAAAGGCATGGCGATGAGCGGGCACCACAATGACCTCATAGTCCAGTGCGATGGCACGCTCAAGCATAGATAGATGCCCGAGGTGAATGGGGTCAAAACTCCCCCCGTATACGGTGTAACGGGTCATGCGAACTCCAGCGCCATTTGCAAGCCATGCGATGAGTGGGTTAACATAGAATCTAGTCTAACATCTTTTTTGACCTTAATTCAGCATCACCTCACCGGTCCCTTATCTGCATGAAACGAGGCAGGGTTATTATGGTGAACATTGGATTTCTTGGCCCCCAAGGCACTTACACGGAAGAAGCCGCTAAAACCGCCGTCCCAGACGCCACCTATATCCCTTTTGCTTCAATTGATGCGGTGTTTGATGCAATCTTGCGGCAAGAGGTCGAGCGCGGCTTGGTGCCGATCGAAAATGTCATCCAAGGACCGGTGACTGAGACCCTCGATAATCTATACCGTCTTGCTGAACAAACCACCATCGTGGATATGCTGGTTCTCCCCATTCAACACGCTATCGGCGTCCTGTCGCCAAGCTCTATCATCAGGCAGGTTCTGTCGAAAGACCAAGCCCTGAAACAGTGCTCCACCTATCTTCAGCAACATTACCCGCAGGCACAGCAGGTTGACATGTCCAGCACCAGTGCCGCGATGGAAACCATCGCGACGGAAGGCCTAGACGATGCCGCCGCAATCGGCAGCGCCCTGTCGCTAGAGCAGTACGGCTTGCATATCGTGGATCGTAACATAGGCAACATCAAACATAACAAAACCCGCTTTGCCGTCCTAGGGCCAGCGACGGCCGGCTCACATGCGTCAACCGGCAATGACGCCACGGCCCTGGTCATTTACCCACATCGTGACCGAATAGGGCTGCTGGATGATATCTTAAGCGTCGTCAGCCGCGTGCATGGCCTGAATCTATCATCAATCCACTCGCGGCCGGATACACGTGGCGCCTTCCGCTTTCATATCGAAGTCGAAGGGCACCTGGACGATCCGCCGGTGGCGACATGCGTCGCTGCCCTGTCCAAACAGTTAGCCGACGAAGAAATTGAAGTTAAGGTGTTTGGCAGCTATCCACGTTGTGCCTTTAACGAGCCCCGCCTACGCACCATCGGCGTACTTGGCGGTACGGGGAAAATGGGAGTTTGGTTTAAGCACTTCTTTGCAGCCGCCGGTTATACCTTATTAATTAGTGGCCGACACACGCCTCTGACTTATCAGCAGTGCATCGAGCAGTCAGACGCCGTCATTATTAACGTGCCCATCAAGCACACGGTTGAGGTGATCCAGGCGGTTGGAAAATTTTTCCGCCCCGGGCAGCTCATCGCTGACAATACGTCGATCAAAACGCAGCCGGTTGCTGCGATGTTGAAAGCCGTGCCGCCAGAGGTTGAGGTTTTGGGCATGCACACGGTATTCGGCCCGGCTGTCGAAACGCTACGGCAACAAAATGTCATCTTCACACGCACCGCACAATCGGGTGAACTGGC
>JAPULM010000601.1 GCA_027294925.1 bacterium | reverse complement strand
GCAATATGCATTGGGCCCGTATCATTGCTCACCACCACCGTGCAACAGTCTAGATAGGCGGCCAAATCTTGTAGAGGGGTCTGGCCAATGAGGTCAATAACCGGCGTTTGGCATGCAGCGATAATGGCCTCGGCAAGGTGGCGATCTTGTTGTCCGCCAAACAAAGCGACATGGACCTGATGTCGACATTTGAGATGCTGAATAAGCGCCGAAAAATGCGCCGTCGGCCATCGTTTGGTGCCCCACTGTGAGCCGGGAATCATACCCACCAAGGGGTGCTCAGGCTCAACCCCATGGCGCGATAAGATAGATTGGGCTTGCTGGCGGGATGCCGGCGCCACATGCATAACAAACGGTCCAGGTGGCGCATAAGAAGAAACCGTCAGTGGCGCCAAGAGTTGTAGATTTTTCTCCACTTGGTGGCCGCTAGCGGGCCGTGGTACGGTATCGGTATAGGCCCAGTTTGTCAGTCTGTGGGCGAATCCGATACGCTGAGAAATGCCACAGCACGCCAGCAATAGGGCTGAACGGAGGGAGCGGTGGGGTGACAAGGCAAGGTCATAACCCCGGCTGCGCAGAATACGCACGATGTTGACAAAGCCGCGTATGCCCCGTTGTTTGCCACGCTTATCATAGGGAATAACGGCCGACAGCCCCGCTTGCCCCTGCAGCACGGGTGCATGACCAGGCGTCGTCAACAGGTCAATCTGAGCATCTGGGAAATATTGCTGTAGCGCCTGCACCAGCGGCAAGGTCAGTACCACATCCCCCAGAAAGGCCGTTTGTACAATGAGGATGCGCATATCATCTCACCTTTTTGAACGGTCAGGAGCGGAACAACCTGCATGCGGTCATCCTCCGAATCCAAGGGATGCTCTAGGACACCCGCCCTGCATTCTAGCCCCATCGCTTGCCGCACACAAGTGCTAGACATGCTGCACAGGTTGCTGGGCAGTCATGCCTTACACCCCCAGAGACGGGATCGCCATTAAAGCAGACGTGGCAGCACTTTTTCGGTGAACATCATAAACGAGGTGTGACTCAGGGGGGCGCAGAGCATATAGTCGAGAAACATGCTTTCGCGCCGACGCTGAATCTCATCGAAGACGCGCTCCGGCGTGCCATAGATGACAACCCCGTCGAGGTAGTGGTCGATGGGATTGATGGCTTTTGAGTCGCCGGTCTCAGCGCTCCGCAACATGACCGAGGTCGAGACATTGGCCAGCTTGGTGGGGTTCATGTATGAGCCGATCATCCACTGGGCTCCCTGACGGGCAATGTCTTCTGCCTCTCGATCGGTCCTTGCCACGGCGATCAGTTGTGCCATGGGAATGTCGCGCCCTTCAATGGTGTGCCCGTGTGCCTCCAATTCCTGGCGGTAAAAGGTGTATTTCTGGGCCATGTCGACACAGTGCGCATGGGGTCCCATCATAATCGAGTAGCCTTGCTGAGCAGCCCATGCGAGTGAACTCGGTGAAGACACCGCCACCCAGTTCGGGGGATGCGGCTGTTGCAGGGGCTTCGGCAAAACCTCGACATCGTCGAAATTCCAGTAGTGCCCGGACCACGTCAGGCGCTCTTGACGCCAGGCCGCCAGGACGATCTCGACTGCCTCCCGAAAGCGCGCAGCGCTTTCCTCAACCGGCACACCAAATGCCTTGAACTCGGTGGGATCAAAACCTCGTCCAGCCCCCCAGTTGACCCGGCCACCCGTGAGGACATCTAAAAAAGCCACCTCTTCGGCCAGTCGCAGGGGGTGATAAAAGGCCGCCAGAGAAATCCCCGTGCCAATGCGCAGATTCTCAGTCTGGGCAGCCACATGTAGGCCCATCATATGGATCGAGGGACAGACGCTATAGGTCGTGAAGTGATGCTCGGCCAACCAGACCGCATCATAGCCCGTTTTATCCATGATCATAATGCGCTGCATGGCCCGCTCGTATACCGTCGTTAGGGAGACTCGCCGCCCCGGCCAGCTGAAAAACTGTAAAATCCCGAATTTCATACCACGCGACTCCTTTATCTTCCCCCGCACCCGCTCAGGACGATACGGTGATATTGGTCTATAGCAGGAATCCCCCAGATGCAACCCAATGCCATCGTAAACACACCATCTGGCTCGGCTACTTATAGGCTATCTGTCCAGACCAGACCTCGGCTATCCGCATCGACCACAGGAAGATCATCTCCATCTCGCGGTACATGTCGATAGCCGTGGACAGTTCGGCACGGTCCTGCAGACGTCCCTGTGCTGCTGTCATGTTTTCTTCTCCCTCAGTCCTCGGAATTCGGCTCGACGAGTTGTAAAACCATCCCACGGCTCGCCACAAACGCTTCGTACTGCGCGATGTTGGCAGGAATCTCGGTCTTACCACGCGTCCAGTCATAGAAGCTGGGAAAATACCAAATCAATAGCGGCTCGCCAACCGCCTCGGACGTCTTATAAAAAGCCAGGTGAGGCGTCTGCCCCTCTTCACGGACGACCGCTGCTGAGCGAAGGGTTTGCCATCTGAGATGGAGATGACTTTGCGATTCAGGTTGTTTTGGCGTGGCGTGATAGATCGTGATCCACTCGTTATAAGGGCTCAGGTACAGATCATCGCCCCGCAACTCCATCGAGCCGTGTTCGTTGTGCAAGATAAACGTACCCCGCAAGCGGATCAAAATCTCCAAGAGATCCTGAAGCGTCATGACGGATTCCCCTTTAGTTCTTCAAGCAACGCTTTCGCCTCCCGCAAATCCGCTTCCCACACTCGCCCGTCCGCTTCGTCAGCTCCAGGCCTTCCTCAGACTGCCCCTGAAGGGTCAAGGTCCAGCAACTCCTGGGTGGTCGGATCGGTCCAGTGCAAATCTTCCAGAATAAAGAGTACGGGCTGACGCTCCGTCAGTTCCAACCGCATCGCCGCCCTCCTGGTGACTCACCTGACGCCATGGCCATAGGGTATCCTGGCAGCATTGTAGCGCCGCTGGGGGCGGCAGGCAAGGGGGGCAGGATTACCTGAGGCGCTGCGGTCGCGGATGGCCGCTAGGGCCGGATAGCCTCGCCAAGAGAAAGTATAGCAGAGGTAAAATTCATGCCGTATGGGGAAGGGGAAGCGTCATGGGCTGCTCTCTATATACTTCGCGTCGATTGCCCTAAACGCTAACTGTTTGCCAGGCCTACCAACTCTCCCTCGGCAAGTTGCGGGGGAACGCTCTCGTTGCAGAAGAATTCTTTAATCATTTCCGACTTTCCGAAGACGGTTGCATCTCGAAAACCAATCTTTTTCATATATGGAACCAGTTCGTCTTTCTCGATTCCCCAAAAAAACGGTTCGTTTTTTTGTTTGAGCCACCAGTTGACCAAGGGATGTGCGGTTTGGAACTGAATTTCCCCATTTGGCTGTCGATTCATAAATGTAAAAACGCAAATCACCCCTCCTGAAAGAAGCGAAAGAAGATCTTTAAGGAGTTTTTCAACAGCCCTGGCCGGCAAATACATCAGGACGCCCTCAATCACCACCAAAGTGGACTTGGAAACGTCAAATTTAGGATTGGTTTGCAAGACTTGGCTAATTGCATCTACCGACAGGTCCGCGGCAATAAAATAACAATTAGGAGGAATAGTTTGCCCGGAAAATGAGGATCTCTTGGATTCCTGAGTTTGGGGATGATCCACCTCAAAACAATTTACGTCTTTAAACGCGGTAGCGGTCCGCATACCAAAAGTATCATATCCAGCACCAACTACGACAACCTGTTTACAGCCTTTGTTGATTGCCTCTACGCCTAGCCGGTCAATGAGACGCTTTCGGGCAGCGACATGCAAAATGAAGCCGGGATTGAAAAGACCTTCTATGGTCTTGAGAATCCAGCGAAACAAAGCATTCTTTATCAGAAAAAGAAATAGTTTTGGACAGCTAAAAACGTGCAATACCATTTGCCTACTTAACCGGGCAGCTTCCGGTGATACCAAAAATCCATTTTTCGAATCCTGCGCGGTAAATAAGACCGCCTTGAGAATCAAGGCAGCCGTAGCACTTGGTTTGCTGGGTTTCATTGGGGATTCCCCGCCAATTCACGCTTAAACATATCCCGATTATGCCGATACCAGTCACCTTGAAAGCGTTCTTCCGGATCATACGTTTTCTTTATTCGCAAGAAATCAACAAACTGAGGGTAGGCACGCAGGGCTTGGGATTTTTTTACCCAACGATGGTAGGTCAGGAAATAACTGCCCCCCAGTGCGAGTGCCCAATCAATAAGGTGCCTAAAATCTCTTGTCGCTTTCTCAATCCCTTCAGGGGAATGCTCTACATGAAAATTAAAAACGATGGCGGCGTAATTTTGCTTTGCCCATGGCAGAAAACGTTCTCTGTCTTTTTCAATCAGCCTAATGGTGCCATAGACCACATTCGTTCCATTTTTTCAAAGCCATCTCGCAACTGACAAAAAAGCCTTTACGGCGCAATAGCGCCTTTTCCGTCTGCGTATAGGGTAACTCGTCACATGGCTAACCCGTCAAAGCGACTGTGCACGTCTCGACGACCTCGCAAGCCGTGCTGGGAATGGGATTCATTGTGGGAAAGTCGTTCGACAAAGTCTCATCGGTCACATGGGTGTTACCATCGGCGTCGCTGCTGTAAACCTTACACCCTAACCTTGACAGCGGATGTCGTGCGCCCGGCTGCACGTGTATAGCAATTCTCAAGTTTCGGCAGCCCGAGATTGCCGCGTAGGGTGTCGGCTTCGTATGCGGTGCGAAATAAACCACGCGCTTGCAAGATGGGGATGACGTGATCGACAAAATCGACTAAGCCGTCCGGTAACACGGCGCCGCTCAGGATGAAGCCATCCGCAGCACCGGCCTCGAACCACGCTTGCATCGTATCGGCGATGTGCTCCGGCGTACCGATAAACGGGTGTTTCGGTGTCGTCGCTTGCAGTGCCACCTGGCGCAGGGTCAAATTCCCCTCTCGGGCTGATTGTTTGATTTTGTCGGTTGTACTCTCCCAACCATTACGAGCAAAATCACCGAGATCGGGGAACGGCTCATCCAACGGGAACTGGGCAAAGTCTAGGTCGTTGAAATAACGGCCTAGGTAGAGCAAAGCGGCGTCCATACTAACCAAGCTCGCAATCTCTTGGTACTTCGCCTCGGCTTCTTCAGGCGTTTGCCCGACAATGGGGCTACAGCCCGGTAGGATCAACAGTTCGTCCGAGTTTCTGCCGTACGCCGCGGCCCGCTGTTTGACGTCTTGATAGAATGGTATGGCCTCTTGCAGCACCCGTTGATTGGTAAAGATAGCGTCTGCATGGCGCGAGGCAAATGCCTTGCCGGCTTCTGATGAGCCGGCCTGGAAGAGCACCGTGCGGCCTTGCCGGGAGCGGGAGATATTGAGCGGGCCTTGTACGGAGAAAAACTCGCCTTTGTAGTCCAAGCGATGCATTTTTGCGGGATCAATGAATGCACCGGTCGCTTTGTTGCGTACGAAAGCGTCGTCTTCCCATGAATCCCACAGTCCTTTGGTGATCTCGACAAACTCTTGCGCCATACGATAGCGCAGATCGTGTTCCGGATGCCCCGGCTTGTTGTAATTAAGAGCCGAGCCTTCAAGCGGCGAGGTGACGATGTTCCATCCTGCCCGGCCGCCACTTATGTGGTCGATCGAGGCAAACTGCCTGGCCACCGTGTAAGGATCGCTATAGGTGGTCGACAAAGTGGCGGCCAGGCCGATATGACTCGTTTCCATAGCCAGCGCCGCTAGTAAGGTTAGCGGTTCAAAACGATTGAGAAAGTTGGGGTGTGATTTTTCACTGATATAGAGGCCATCGCCAAAAAAGGCGAAGTCCAACTTGGCGCCTTCTGCCTTTTTAATCAGCATCTTGTAATAGTCCAGATTGATGGCGGCGTCAGCCACGGCATGGGGGTGGCGCCAGGATGCCATGTTGCTGCCGGTACCGGCCAGAAAGGCGCCGAAACGAAGTTTGCGTTGATTGGTCATCTTCCATCCCACCCATTAAATGTCTTTGAGCAACTCATACGAACGGAGTCGTTTTTGAAAATCTTTAACTGTCGTTACGATGAAGAGTTCGTCAACCTGATAAGCCTGTTGCATGTCATATAGTTGCTGGCGCACTGTCTGCAGGGAGCCATAGATAATATCGGCCTGCTGCTCTTCAAGGGTGTAGTCTTGCTGCGACTGTTTACCGAACTCCTGCGCTGCCGCCATAGTACCGAGGGTAAACGTCCTGCCGCTTGCCAGGCGGATTCTTACCATCTTCATATCGGCGGCATAGGTTCGCGCTTCCTCGTCAGTGTCTGCCGCAATGACGGGAAGGGCGAGCATCACCTGCGGCTGGGTGCGTTTGCTGGCATCAAATTGTTTGCGGTAGGTCTGCACCGCCTCATACATCACCGTTTTGTCCCGATTGAGAAACAGGGCAAAGACGTACGGCATGCCAAGGCTAGCGGCTAACTCAGCACTTGACGCGGTGGTGCCTAGTAAAAACAAATCCGCTGGCTGCGGCGGCACAGGACTGGCCTGCAAGCCGTAGTGGGGGTGATCTTCATCCAGCTCATTATGCAGGAATTTACTCAGCTCAATGACTTTCTCGACCAGCGGCCGTGGGGCAGGGCTCATTTCCTGTTGCAAGGCGTGGGTCGAGCGTGGCAAGCCGCCCGGCCCCCGGCCAATACCCAGATCGACCCGGCCAGGGGCGAGCGACGCTAACACGTTAAAATTCTCCGCCACTTTGTACGGGCTATAGTGTTGCAGCATCACCCCACCTGAGCCGACGCGAATGCGGGTGGTTTTGGCCAGTAGATGTGACACCAGCACTTCCGGCGAAGACCCCATGACGCGCTCGGAGCCATGGTGTTCTGTCACCCAATAGCGGTGATATCCCCACACTTCGGCCTGTTGGGCAAGTTCAATAGTATGTTGCAGCGCTTCTACGGCGGTTTCGGTTTCGTTCACCGGACTCTGGTCCAGAATACTCAGGGTTAAACGCACCTTGCTTCTCCAGCGCAAATTCTAAAAAAATAATCAATAGGGTTGGCAACGAACTCTCGCAACAAACGCCCTCGGTAAGCCATTATGATAGGCGGGAAGGATCAAAATATCAAATGACGCAACAGGCGGACAAGCTATCTTGACATTTTTACCTACCCTATTATCATGCAACAGGTCGAACAGGAAATGCCGCAGTTCATTGCTCGCGGGCGTCGAGCAAAAGCCAGGCATATTATGCTGAAGGAGGCGGTCGCCGTTCTTAAGGCGACCCGTGAGGCTTTAGGTTTGCGTCGGACCGACATCAAAGCCTACACGGGAATCGAAAAGAGCAACCTGTCCCGCCTGGGAAATGATCCTCATCCTAACCCGACGATTGACACGCTCTGTCGGTATGCAGACGCTGTAGGAAAGGGAATTGTCATCACATTGGTTGAAAAATCCAATGCGAACGCATGCTAAGAGGGCGTATGACAAAGGGCTTGCACAGACCATATTATCGTCACCGTCCGGATATCCTGGAAGCAAGGCTCACGGCGTTTGAACGCAACACCGACCTCTTCAGCGAAGGGAATTTCGCTACCAGAGCCATTGCCCTTGACAGCATCCAGCAGATCTACCAACTTCTGCACCTGTATCAACGCGATGCCCAGTGGGGCCGTCACCTCAAGACGTTGAGGCAACAAGCCAAGGCGCTTGAAGTTCGCCTGCGGCAGGCGGATGAGGTTTTTTTTCAAACCCTGCGCGGTCAGATTCGCTCCGGTGGGCATTCGGCCGCGACATTGCGTCAACTCTTCGATCGCCACACCCGTTATCGACCAGGCCGCTTAGGGCAGGTTCACCGAGGCTACGACGCGCTTGACGCGCTGCTTCACGGGCTCCTCCGGGCTGAGCAAGCGCCAGCCACCGTCCAACGTCATGATGTCGAAATGATTCTGTATGAGCCGACGCCAGCTCGGGCTATTTTGGATCTGGTTGATCAGGTTCCGCTAAACGCTGATGATGTGTTTTACGATTTAGGTGCCGGCCTTGGTCATGTGGCGATTCTGGTACATCTGCTGACGGGAGCCCGCGCTCGGGGCGTAGAGATCGAGACGGCATACTGCGAGCATGCACGACGCTGCGCTAAAGAATTGGGCTTATCACAGGTACATGTTGTCAATCGAGATGCCCGTAACGTCGACTACACAGACGGCACGGTGTTTTTTATGTATACGCCATTTACCGGAACATTGTTGGACACGGTACTCGCTACCTTATCGCGCGTGGCTCGCCACCATCCAATCACGCTATGCACCCATGGTGCCTGCACCTTCGAAATGGCAAGGCAGACGTGGTTACGCCAGCACCACCCCGGGTCAGAACACGCTTATGCGTTAGGCGTTTTTAACAGCCTACCACGACCAGACATCGCGTGACACCAGACGACCTATTTCTTTCAGCAACCTCCGGCCTCATGCCTGGTTGGCGTCAATCAATGCTACCCCTTCCCCGTGTGGACACTGATCACGGCGTCGGCCACTTTCGGCACTTTCCCATAAAGGCCTTATCTCTCAGGGGCCTTGTGACTCGGACGCTGCGGTCTTTTTACCTGATGAAATAGGCCATTGGGGATGGCCGATTCTATGATCGAAGCCCCCGTGTGAATCACAATCGATCCGGCTCCGAGTTTAAGTATCGATTTGTTAAGCTGATCGTCCTCGCTAAACGCATTGTCATATACCACGGTTTCATAATCGCCATCATCCCTATTGACGATTTGAATATGCAATCGGTCAAATTCAACCCCGTCGTCAGGATCAACATCTGCATCGCTTATGGTGACACGGCAGGTATATTCCCCCTGCCCATTGATCGTTCCAATGCCCTTGAACTGCGCTGTGGCGCCATCGACCACTAACCACAGATATCGTTTGAGCTGAAAATTCAGATGGCCGGGCTGAAGTTGAACATTCATCATACCGGTTGGCACAATAGCCCCCCGCTTGTAGCTGGAAATGAATCTAAAAAAAACTTTATCGGCGTCGTCACAAAACGCAGGACAAGCCTGTCGATCCGCCCGCATCCACCCACCACCGGTTACGAAGCCACCACTTGCATCATATACCACAATAGGGCCGGTCATTGCAGTGGCGTGTGCTCCGTCCTTATCCAGCACGGTTACTGACACCTGATAAAGACCGGGAGCTGCGTAGCTGTGATGTTGTATGGCCGGGCTGGTGACGTTGTGCTGCATATCACTTGTACCATCCCCCCACTGCCACTGCACAGCATGGACGTCGGCTAGACCGCGATCACTAAATTTCACCGTCACCTCAACCGGCTGGCCGTACCGTGCAACAGGAGCCTGGGGTACGGATAACGCTTCAATCTCAGGCGCTACATTGGTAATATGCACCAACGTCGATATCCGTATCAGCTCTAACAAGTCGTCGGTGACGGTGAGCGTGAGGCTAAAATCACCATTGTCATCACAAATCAGCGTGGGATGCAGCAGGCTGGGATCGGAAAGGCGACACAACGTACTCT